>NZ_JAYKZZ010000030.1:0-70179 GCF_035818675.1 Parapedobacter flavus | reverse complement strand
TCTATTTGATGTTATAGGTATATTCCTTCAATATCCGTCCCTGGCGACTCCCGTATTGTTCGTGCAATACATTTCCACGGTCCATCATTTATCGCTGGTTTGGTAAGGTTGGCGTGCCCTGTGATGACCATAAGTCGTCATTCCGCATGTACTTTTTCAGTTTTTGGAACTGCTCGTCCGTCAAAACTTCTTTCAGGGCTAGGTTCCGCTCCTCCGCAAAAGCTTCCAATTGCCGCGACAGCTGGATATAGGTTTCCCTGATAAGGGCTTTAGCTTTGGTCTGGTCGGAATCAATCACGGCGAGGACATTTTTACTTTGATCCTCGCTTAATGACAGATCCTCTGCTATTATGGCGGTCCGGCTCATCGCTACCGAATCCTGTTCCTGCGCATAGGCTTGCTGTTCTCCAGCAATCAATAATGCGGCTGTGGCCAGTACGGCGGTCAGAAATACTTTAACGTTCTTTGGTTTCATAATAATGTGTATCTGGTTCGTGCAATATTACAGTACAATTTCGACAATACAGCTTTTTCAACCTTTGGAGTTGATCGGTATTACCCATAAAATTTAACCGTATTACCCATAACACCTTATTGCCCTATAGCTGCTTGAATTTGTAGCGTCCGATTAATTTTAATAGTTCAAGGTGTTTTAAGAAACGACCGTTTTTCTTAACACATTTGATTTTGGGCAATTTCTGTCAATTCAACCATCTAAGTGTTTCAAAAACTTGTAACATAAATCTATGTTTCATATATTTGCTTATCACCGTTTATTGTTACAATTGCCCTTATGGAAACAGCGTACTTCAAGCGTAGACAAGCAGGTAAGTTATACAACTACTTTAAAGTAGTCGGTGGCCCCGGCAAAACCCAAAACGGATACCAGGAGGTTGTCAGCTTTCTGAATGATAAACCGCTCATTTTCGTCGAGCACAATTTACCCTATAATCCCCTTTATCCGGATAGACCGTTTGAATTGCTGGGCACATGGGACATCTATGAAGTGGGACTCCCCATTTCAAAAGAAGAATATGAAGATGCGTACAGAATGGCAACATCAAATGATTTCAATCTCCATTAATCAAACAAGTAATGACTCAATCCGAAGAACCCGTTATTAAGCAGCTTTTTGATGGATTGACGCAATCGCAAATTTCTACGAACTTAAAAAGGGAGGGTATTACACCCAATAGTTTGAGTGCCGTTGAAAAATATCTTAAAGCGCTAAAGGATGTTAATGGTGCAAACACCATGTTCCATTTGGGGGCTATCCTTTGTTTGAAACGATTTATCAGAAAGTGAACATATAATGGAGTACTCATGAAAGACACTGTTTTAGATAAGTATTACCGGGCTTTGGATGCACTCCTAGAGCTGGAAACATACGATCATGATGGAATCCGTCCTTCAGTAAACTATCTAAGGGATAGAATTGCTTCTATGCAGACGGATATGGACGAATTAGAATTCAAGATAGATAGAATTGAAAAGTTTCCCGAAGAATGAAATTTGGTTACATCCGCGTCTCCAAAGATGCACAGAATTTTGATTTACAGCTTGACGCACTCGAAAAGTACGGGTGTGACCGAGTTTTCCATGAGAAAGTAAGCGGCGTTTCCAAGGAACGCCCACAATTCCAAAAACTATTGGAACAACTTCGAGGGGGCGACACAGTAGTAGTTTGGAGAATTGACCGCCTTGGCCGCACGACACTGCAACTCATTAAGCTAATGGTTGAATTCGGTGAGCTGGGTGTCAACTTTGTCAGTATTACGGAGGGCATCGATACCGGCACTAAAATGGGTAAACTTTGGTTTATGCTTTCTAGCGTTTTGGCAGAAAATGAAAGAGAGGTACTAAGAGAAAGAACCAGGGCCGGTCTTGATTCTGCAAGGGCCAGGGGACGCACGGGCGGAAGGCCTAAAGGCCTATCTAAAGCCGCATTAATAAAAGCCCATGCAGTTAAAAACCTTTACGAAAACAAGAAATTGAGCATGCAACAGATTGCCGAAGAAGTTGGCTTAAGCAGGGTAACCTGTTACCGATACCTTGACTATTTAAAAAACTCGGACTTGAACAAAGATTAATCATTTTATATCCGAAATGTAATGTGTATATTTACACCTTACATGTAATAATTTGATTAAGACGTTCAAACATAAAGGTCTCCGGCTACTTTGGACCCAGGATGACCCGAGCAAATTGCAGCAAAAGCACGTACGCAAGATCAGGATGTTGCTCCAGGTTATCGATTCCCTTAATGATGTCCCGAACGACCTTTCACAATTGATTGCATTTCGCCCCCACCCCGACAAAGGGATGGAAAATGTCTGGAGCTTAGATGTGAGTGGAAACTACAGGATACTCTTTCGGTTCGTTGATGGCAATGCATACGATATAGACTATATAGATCCTCATTAATATTACATTATGGAACGTAAAATGAAACTGATACATCCCGGATTGATTCTTAGAGAGGAATTCGAAGCCCGAGGACTGAATGTGACCGATGCAGCTAACCTGTTGCAGATTGCCAGGCCATCCATGTCTATGGTCCTCAATGGCAGGGGGGGCATATCCCCCACCCTTGCACTTAAGATTGAACATTACATCGGTGGCTCCGCCCGGTTCTGGGCTGATCTTCAGACCGCTTATGAACTTAGTATTGCAAGAGAAAATCTTGTGTTTTCCTAATCATATATTCCGAACCATGTCGTCCAAAAACGAAAAGATCATTAAAGAATTTATCGTTGGTAAAAAGTATGAAGACCTCGCCAATATAGCCAACTTACCAAAAGAATTACAGCCGGTAATTCTTAATGCCAAACAAAACAATCTTTCATTGTCTGCGTTGCGCATCATGCTACTGATTGCAGCAAATCTCAATGGCCGACAGATGTATAAAAAACATCAACTTTCACTATTTGATGAAGAATGGATGGAAATCAATGAATCTAGTTTTGTTACACAGTTTTCTTTCCATTACTCCGATTTCCTTCCCAAAGGTTCTAAAAATTACAAACCGATAACCGACGGCCTACTTGAACTAAAGCAGTACGAAACAAAGGTCAAACTTGAAAAAGTAGATGGTTCGGGGAAAGTACGTTCGTTTGACCTCTATTCATCGATTTTGTCTGATATAATATTTGAAAAAAATGTCGGTTTTAAGTTTTCGATGAATGCCTATTGGTACAAAATGTTTCTGAACATATCTTCATCCTATTCAAAATTCGTTAAAGAAATTGCCATTTCAGTTTCTTCTGTAAACTCACTGATATTCTATTTTTATTTAAAAGGCTTGCCGTTAATCTCAACAGGAGAATATCGAACCTTATTTAAAGAGATGGGTGGGGCTGCAGTGAGATCCAGGGGGACAAAGGTTTCTCTCGAGCGGTTGAACCAAATCTTTATGACCGATTATAAATACTTCTCTAAATTCGAAGAGAAAATATTAAAGCCAGTCAGGGCTGAACTTAATTCCTATAGCGATATTTCTTTCAACTATAAGAAACGAGGGAAACTTGTATATATCATATCTTATGAAACCCGGAACGAACTTGGGGTGTACTCGTCAACCGCCCAACAGATTCGAAGTGCAATTAATTATAAAATCAAGCGCCATGGTTTAAATGAGTTGCAAAGCAGACAGCTCATGGAACTGTACCTGAAATATTCCTATGATATCGTAACTAAATCAACTGCCAGGAAACCTTCCTTGAAGGGGCTTGAAGGTGACAACTTTATGGAAGCTTTCCATGCTTTAGTCATGAAGTACTTTGAAAAATCGGGGATAGATATCAATAAAATCCATATCGAAAATAAAGAAGAACTTAGACGGGAGTTGCTTAAAAGTTATTCCATAGCATAACCACACGCAGCTTATGTATAATTTTAGGGAAATTATAGGGCGTAATCGGCTTATAATCAACCTTAATTTGGGTATTAACATAATTTGGATACACGAACAGGAAGCACTTCCGTTAATGGAATATAAAATCACTCAATCGGTGAATGTATAATTTTAGGGGCAAAATAGTAATTATATTACTCGTATATAGATACTTACGCCAATCACAAACATTTCATTGAATCTTTGAAAAACAGGTGTAATGTATAATTTTCGGGAAGAGTTTCCAAGGCAAGTGCTTGATATTTAAACATATGTGTTTTTTGCTTCGCGAACTATGAAATGGTGTAGCCAGGGTAATTTCAAATGTATAACTTTCGGGAAGGTTATGTATGATGTTGGGGAAGGTTATGTATGATGTTGGGGAAGAATATGTATAATATTCGGGAACAGGGGGTATAATTTTCGGGAATTATGCGCTGCAATAACCTGATTTACAAAGCTAAAGTCGAAAGAACTAGGCATCTTCGTATCTATTAAATTTTATTAAAATTTCATTAAAATAAAATAAAAGGTATAATAATAAGGCATTCGCTACGCTCATAAGGCTCGTTGCACCCCACCCACCAGCCAAACCCAGCAAAACATCAGGGAAAAAGGCAAAAATTGGTCCAGATGTGTCTGGAATCAAAAAATATTAAATATTGGTATAATTTTCGGGCAATATATTACGTAAAACACTATAAAACAGTATTATACTGTTTTAGTATCTTATAAAATTTGGTTTACAAGGTATAATTTTCGGGAAATTATTTACTTAAGTAGCTTGGTTTAGCTGCAGCTAGGTCTAGGAATCCACACATACTTGCAATTATAATCCCTTGTAAGGTTCCACATTATCTTTAAGGGTATATTTTGCATCCATGTAATTTACTAGTATCCGTAGGTCATTTGATACTAGTGACAGTGACAGTGATAAAGAAATATAGGTATGGTCTTCCTGTAAGGGATCTCCATATTTTGCTGTTAGATTTTTCTTTAAATCAATAAACGCTTCAACATGGCTTTGTGTATCATAGTATTCTTCTAACAGGAGATACGAACCGTATACAAGTACACCCTTATCAAATTTATACATTATAAAGACATCGTATATACCTAGCTTTTCATCTAAGTAATACAACGATGTAATTACGTCCCCAGAGTAATCAATTCTTGGTTCTTTAATTCCTTCAGATTGTTTAACCAACGCAGGTGGCCATCCCCATTTTGCATCTCTAAATTGGGAAAATGAATATAACGGAATTAACAGCGTAAAAACTAAAATTATTCTCATGGCCTAGTCGCCCTCAGTTAAAAGTTTTACGGTTTAGTAACAACCGGAATCAGCTATTACAAAAGTATAATTTTCGGGAAATTTATTCGAAGTTCGTTGCTGATAGGATGTTTTTTGCAGGAACTTCCATCTGCAGGTTCCGCTCTCCATTCCTTTCCCATATTTCAAGGACAAGCTCTTTGTCATCAGACAACGTGAATTGGTCGAAAACAAAACAGAAACTGTCATTGTCAGCACTACTGGCTATCCGTTCCGGTACCAGGTGGGAAAAAATAGGCGTCAATTCGATTTCCTGAATGGAGGTCTTCCTAAGACGTTGCTTATTCCTTATGAAGAACTTGATGAACTCGATATCGTAATCAAGATTGCCGGTGTTGTATGCTGAAACCAATAAAACCAACTTGTCTTCGGCAACGAAAATGTGTTTAAGGAGCAATATAATCTTATCTTTCCTTAACCCAATATTGGTAGGTCTAACAACTTCCTCCATTATACGGTCGCACAATTCACTGAAATCCGGCCCAGATGCCTGGTCGATAGTTAAAGTTTCTCCAGTAGCTGTAGCCGGAACGCTTTCCTCTATCGTCCGTTGGAATTTAACGGCCTGGCTTTCCTTGAAGAAGTAATTCAGCTGGTCGGGGTTTGAACTCGATTTTACAATGAACGAGTAGAAATTATCCTCTCCAGTCATTACCGTAAGGTTTGTTTCAGGGAAACTTTGTTTAGCGGCCTTTAATTTGATGATGTTGGGTTGGTCCGTACTTTGTACTCCAATATCGCTACTGCCATAATCGAAGTATGTAACCGGATGCTCGAATACAAGATGGGTTGTCTTATTAGTACTTACGTATATTGTCGCAGGGGCCTGCGCAGCTGCGTGGCAACAGCTGAATAATGATATGATAAAAATCCACGTATATCTCATTTCCGGTTATGTTTTAGGTAAACTTTATAATTCGATATCAATACGATATCGGAAGCTTCCCCTTTCTTACTGAATAAATCCCGAGCTGCACGATTGATCAGACGGCCACCAGGAATACCCGACATAGATGCATCACTAATAGCGTCGTCTATTGCATCGTTTTTCACTTCTCCGCTCTCTCCCCCACTAAGCAATATGCCCTGCCTGCCGTCCGCTGCATCGTAAGTTGAAAGGTTAACCGCCAATGGTTTCCCCTTAAGTGATATACTCGTGATCGATATGTCCAACCTGTTTTTGCTGGACAGGTTGGCCAGCCCATATACGATAGAATTCGCGGGGACACGGATACCCGATAATTCCGTCGCATCGGTAATTCTCATTTTTACAAAGGAACCGCTCCGGCCGATTGTCTGTTCGCCATGTATCACGGCATTTATAGAAACTGTTTCAGCGACTTCCCCTGAAGCTGCCTCATTATTACCAGCTATAGAGGCTGAACCACTACTTAAGTTATCGAAAAACAAAGATTGCCCGCCACCATTATTGCTATCTTCTACTTCCTCTGGTACCTCCCGTGCTGTCGGTTCCACACTGGCCAAAGGCCTAGGCTCCGGAGCCGGACGTGTTGGTGTGACCGCCGAAACTTGTCGGTCCCGAACCGCCGCCCGGTCCTCCCTACGCTTCAAAAAATTCTCGTAGAGGGAAGCAACTTCCGTATCAGCATCTTCCTCAGACCTATTATCCGGCGTATCGTCCACCCACTCGGCTTCGTCGTACACTTCTACCGTAGCCTCCATATTATCCAAATCGAACTCATCTATAACAGCTGTACTGGTCCTCGTTTCCGAAGCCAGTCTATCCTTTTCTTCATAGGCCTGTTTACGGGAATCAACAATGGCTTCGCTTTCCGCTTCAGGAAAGGAGGTATTGAACCCCGCAAACTGTCTTTCCGTTTCTACCCCCTGACCGCCACCGGCCAAATCAAATATGAACGCCATGGCAGGGACCAAAATTATCGGTGCCAGGGTAAACAATTTTTTCCTTTGTTCGTGTGTGTACTTCAGAATCATTTTCGGCTTACTGATCTAATCGTCTCGTTTGAATTAACAACAAAATTTTCTATCATCAACCCGTGCGTGTTACGGTCAGACCTTTCCGGCAAATTGCGGATATCCATCGAACAAACCAATTCTCGGACGGTAACATTCGATGGCCGCACGATTTCCAGCGTACCTTTTACAAGTGCTTTGTAGGGGTAGCTTGTTAAATCAACCACAATACCGGCTGTATCCAGCTCCAACTTCTGACTTGCTGAAGAAGCTATTATCTGATCGTAATACTTCTGTTCTTTCAGCAGATTGACAAAGCTCCTTACACTTTGGTCGCTTAACTCGAACGCATCCTCGATGTTTGCCTCTATTTGTTTGCCATCCGGAGAAAACGTAAACAATTTATCCATGAATATTCGGATATGGCTGCGGATCTCCACCGGACGGTTGTCCAGAGTATTGTGCCGCATAGCCATCTCCAATGCATTCCCATTCACCAGCACCCAAATACTTTCCCTTACTTTCTTTATTTCTGTGTGGGTATACAAGAATACAAAACCGGAAAACAGGATGGATCCGACAATCGCAACGATGGCAATCATCCTATTTGTCTTATGCTCTTTTTCTATATTTAACATGGGTTTTAATGGATCTGACATTATAATGCTCCTTTCGTTAACGCCTTGGATGCGGCCCCGGCAGCTTTAGCCGCAACACCCCTTGTAAAAGACTGCGAAGCGCCTAAGGCTAGGATATTACTAGCCAACTTCGGGACCGATAGGTATATTATAATCCCGATGACCATAAACATTATCAGGCCCGCTGCATTCGTGGCACCAATCCCACCATAGCCGGACAGGTATGCATTATATGTTTCAATTAAAAGGGTTGTCACCGTATTGGCTATCGGTATCCAAAGGCAATACGTAATATATTTCTGGAACCAGTTTGAAATACTGTTTTCGAAGCCAGGTATGATTGATATCCCGATGGAAAACGGACCGAAAATATACAACACCTTTATATATAAAGCGGACAATACATATATTATAAGTAGACATGCCGATAGCATAAGGTTCAAAACTGACGTCAAAATTGCTTTAACCAGATTCGGCAAAAACGTCATAGGATTGCTGGCTAACGTCATCAAATATTTAGCCTGGTCAAACAACGATGAACCGTCCTCCCCTGACTTTTCTTCCAGTACCTCTCCCGCATGGTCGGAAACACCTCCCGATTGGGCTTCCCTTTCGATATCCTGTTCATTTTCCAATTGTTCCTCGTCTATCTTCGATGTGATGGACAACATCTCACCCACCTTTTCATCAATAACCTCAGAAGCATCGTTTGTACCTAAAAATAATGATTGTAACCCTTTGGCAACAGGAGTATAAACCGAAAGCAACAAGGCAATAAGAATCGGATTGATGAAATCCGCGACCAGGAATGGCTCACCTTTCAATGTCTTTATTGAATACGCGCGCATGAGGTATATATATGCCCCAAGACAGCCAACGGCTTTCCCAATGGCCAACCAGTCTTCCATTGCTGACTCTACCGAATCCAATTGCCCAAGAAAAGCATGCGCAGCATCAATCCAGCTTGACCCGTAACTTTCGTTAATTCCTTGCATTTTACTTTATATACCGATTGCCCCCTTTTACCCGTTCAGCCGCATTATAAAATGTTTTACCGAATTTTTCCATCTCAATCATATCCTTTTCGTGATTTCTCAACCTATCTTCAATGCTACCTAAGATGTTTATACGCTCCCCATCACTCATCGCATAAAAATCCTCTTCTAATAAAACATCCAAATTTTCCAATTCTCTAAACGAATCTTCAAGGATAGCTTTCAAAGTTTTACGATAAACCTTCCGCTCTTCCGACGTGAAATTTCTGTCATACCTATATACATTTTTACCATATAACATTGTAATGTTAGACTGTATTTCGAATAGGTATTTAACGTTTTCAGACTTTAGAATGAACGGATTGATTTTCTTCAATTCCTCTTGGTAATTCTCTGTCAGATTCACCAGTTTATCGGTGGTTTCAAGTACCCCAGATATATCACCGGCCATTACCTTACTCAGTTCTGAATTGATTTTCTGAACAGCGATTTCCTTGGCTGCATTGATGGCCTGCGTGGCATCGAAAGTCAGCATGGCTTGTGAAAACCCATTGAACGTTATTAATAACCCTGCGATCAAAAGACTAAATTTTCTCATGGTCATTGTTCCCTATCTTTTATTGATTTCATTTAGTTCCCTGTTTTCTGCATCCTGTATCAACGCCCGCTCCAAATCCATCCCGTTCCGTTTCTGCATCCTATAGATGCTATCATATTCCTCCTTGGTCGTCGTGAAAGTGGAATACTCGATACCGGATACTTCCACTCCGTAAACCTTGGCCAGCGGCCCGGTTTTGATAAACACTTCCTTTTTCCTGAACCGTGGATCGTTCAGCTTGTTAATGCTTTTAACCAATTCAGCCTCGTGGTCCGAAAGCCCGACAAGTTCCTTTACATCATCAAAGGCTTCTTTATAATCCCCCTGGTCGAGCAATACCTTGATTGCTGATGAATTGACAATTGTCTTCTTTACCAAGGCATTGCCCAATAAGTCTTCAAGTTCCTGCGAAATAGTAACTAGTTGCCCGTTGTGCTTACGCACTGTTTTTGCCGCATACTTTAAAAATTCAGCCATCCTCGAATGCATCAAAGACTTCCATGCCTCCTCGATGACCAGAGCTTTCATCACATTCGAATCCTCACCCAACCTCAAAAGCTTGTTGATATATGTGTCCATAATCATCAACATCTCGATGGTCAGCAGCGTCTGGTTATTCTTGATATTCTCCAATTCAAACACGACAAACTTATTATGGGTAAGGTCCAAATCTTTTTCCCCATTTAACAGCTGGTCGTATATACCGCCATTATAATACTGGCGCAGGACGACAAAGAAATTATCAAAGTCAAAATACTTCAAGTTGGGATTGCCACCGTTCTTTATTCCATTGTAATACCGCTCCACATATTCGAAGAACGAATTGAACGATGGGAAGAACGGTTCCGCTTCAAGCAATTCATAATATCCATTTATCAATTCCCGGAGAATCGATATTTCCGCCTTACTTGATTCCCTATCCAGCCACAATGAAAAAATCAATGTCAATAGGCTCTCCACCTTATCGTCATTGATTTTCATTCCCTCAGGTAAATAAAATGGATTGAATTGCAACGGATTGTCTTCATCGAAATCTATGAAGATACCCCCGTATAATTCGCATAACCGCTTATACGACCGACCCATGTCCACAATGACCGCATGGTGACCGTGGTCTAACAAATGCCTGATATAACTATTCGTGAAGAAAGACTTTCCAGAGCCCGACGGCCCCACAACGAACATATTGTAGTTGCTGATCAATCCAAGTTTCTTCGGCTCGAAAACAAAGTCCACATGTATCGGGTAATTGTTTATCCGGTCGGTAAGCTTCATGCCGAAATCTGACACGCTGTGCCGGTAATTTCCCTCCAAATTCATAAGGCAGATGGCCTGGTCCGCATACACCGTTGCTGTCTGCGTATTGGCCATATCGGAAGAATTGCCAGGACAGCCCGCCCAATATAATTCACCGGCGTTCGCGATGTTGACTCGTGGCCTAAATCCCATTTCACTCATAGCAGTTTCAACCGATACCGCGTTGTTAGCTAACTCTGCTTCAGTATCCGAGAAAGTAATAACATTGGCGTGTACCCGGACTGGAATCCGGCCTGCATCGGCAATCCCCTTCACAAATTCGTTAAGCTTGTTATAGGTTACGCTATTCTGATTAGATACCAATGTATAATTCGATACCGTTCTGGCGCGGTCCTCCAGTTCCTTCAATGTAAGGTCTGGATTGTCGATGAAGATATACTGGTTATAGATATGGTCGAATTTAAGATTAATGCCCAGCGGGAACGCGAAAGAAAAAATACTGTCGTATTTGTTACTTTTGGCTTTGATATCCACACCGTCGGGGAAATCCCTTAAGTTACTGATCGTATGGATGGCCGCATGCTTCATCCCTACTTTGACCCCACTTCGAAAATCGATATCCGTAGCTGATACACCCCCTTTCTCCAATGAAAAATATGAGGGTATCAATCCCTTCCCATCAACAACATCATAGTAATCAGCTTTATCAAGCTTCTTCACAATGAAGTACCCACTATGGTTCAACATATCCTGTATAGCCATCACCGCGCTGCGGAATTCATCATACTTTTCACGGTCTATCAAATCCGAAGGAACAATTTTCCGGTTAAGCAACG
The DNA here is from genome assembly GCF_035818675.1 of Parapedobacter flavus. NCBI lineage: Bacteria > Pseudomonadati > Bacteroidota > Sphingobacteriia > Sphingobacteriales > Sphingobacteriaceae > Parapedobacter > Parapedobacter flavus. Next base: position 58,695 of record NZ_JAYKZZ010000030.1, on the reverse strand, counting down.
AAACGGAGGAAGTCCGCTTCTTTACATCCGCCGTTGTCTTCGTGAAATACAAGTAGCATTCGTGGCTGACGTACTTCCTCTCCAGGAACTTAAATGCCGTGTATGTGGAAAGTAGACTATCCTCTTCCCTATTGTTGATCCCATAATTAACCTGGTTGAACCAGTCCTGTTTGTGGACCACCGTATAATTCGGCAACCGCTTTATCACGGACAGCATAATCTTACCAATTTCATCGTAATCATCCGGGGAAAGCGAAAACGCTTCACGCAGCTTCACGCCGAAACCAATGGTATAATTTGCTCGCTTGGAAATTACCACATCGTTTACTATGCGGTATATCGGTTGTCTGTCCGCAAGAGAAATTTTCATGCCTACTTCACTTGAATTTCAATTCAGTTTCCTCGCCCAATGTTTCGTAAGGATTCCGGTGGTCGTCTGACAAACACTTCCTTTCACGTTCCCGAGCACTCAAATTAATATACCGGTCTATTGATTCCGAACCGACACCGTTCTTCAAATACATGCAAGTGCGATAGCCAACCAATGCGATTGCAAACGGTGGGATTAGGATAACTAGAAAATTATTGGAATTAGAAGAAATAATTACCAAAAGAAACATAGCCACAACTACACATCCGATGAACCAAATGAAATATTTTCCTTCCAATCCAAGGAACTCAAACGTGGAATCAGCCCTTTTGTTAATTTCTTTCATACCGCCCCCCTTACGCTAGGAATCAAAGAATAATTCCAGACAGGCAAAGCATACTGCAAAAAAGCCGGCGCCCACCAACCACTTAATATATTGCTTGCTCGCCTGTTCCCCCTCTACATTGCTTTTTCCCGCGGCCATCACCAAGCCTATCACTCCCGCAACCAATGCTATGCCACCGCATATTGATTTTGCTGTCGATGTCACCGAACTAACCTCCTGTTCAATACGGTCAGCAGCATCACTCAATTGCGCAAATGCATCACCATACATTAGAAAACAAGCCGCGAATACACCTACAGCAATTTTTACAATTTGATCATTCTTACTTTTCATACTAAGTCAATTTAAACGTTATCACTATTGTCAAAATCCAAATTAATCTGTTCCCCCGGTGTGTAACTTTCCCAGGTCACATCGTAAAGATCCTCTTCCAATTCGACCATTTCTTCACCACTCTTGCCATTATCCCCATCCTTCCCATCGTCATCCATGTAATCGACATGGTCGAAAATCACATCATCTTCCTCGAAACCCACCATATCAAAATTATCCTCCTCGAACTCCGTTTCTTTTGTTTTCCCGGATCCTTTTTCTGCCACCATCTCAGGTTTATTCTCTATTTTATAATCCTCCTGGCCGCCATCATCATTATCAAAATTACTAATAAACGGTGAATCAAATATAACAATATTATTATCTGATTTTTTAATATTATTCGAATCGTTGTTATCTTTATTCATCTCTACCACCTTTTTCTTCTTCGGTAGGTAATAAACAAGGTATACCACCCCATAGTAGATAACTATAAAGACCACAACAACAGTCCAGAACTGTCCCCAGGTATATTGCTCCATCACACGCCGTATTTATTCCGCACGCGCTTCTTTATTTCCTTTTCGTACTTCTCGTAGAATTCATCGATTACATTTGAAAAGAAAACCCGCAATGAGGTATCCAGGGCCGTAGCTATGCTGTTCAGCTTTGCTTCCGACACGCTGTCCAGTGTGAACGTCTTCGTTTTGGTTCCCTCTCCCCTATTCGGGTACTCAGCGTAGTCTTCAAATTTACTGTACTTCGCTAATTCCGAGTTGTCAGGTGCCGGCATACCACCGCCATGCGCTGGTCTCCTAACCGGTTGTTTCGTTCCAACAGCCTTTGCTGCCAGTTTTGCTTCATCTGTTTCCTCCGTTTCTACCTTTTCCTCCCCTTCCTTTTCAGGAAGCCCTTTTATCATGGCCGCAGGCTTGGTAAAGCTGTCAAAAACCAACGCTTCCTCCTCATTTCCGAATGGTGTCCTGAACTTTTTGTCAAGTGAATTCTTTTTGGTCGTCATAGTTTCTTTAATTATCTGTTTACAAATTTGATTATCTCCTTCATTAACGGGTACGGGGAAATGCTTTCATACTTCTTCAATTGCGGGAAAGGCAACACCGTGGACGTAATAGAGGTCCGCCACCTGTCCGAATTAGGGAACACGTTATCCAGCAGATGTATGTCCTGTGCCTTTAGAGAAGCCCTAAGCCGCTCAAATTTTTTATGTGACCTCAATATCGGGTTCGCTTCATGTTTAGTAAAGAACAGGCTATAGTCAACCATGTTGTGTTCCAGATCCCCATTGTCCAAAATCAATTCCTTGATTTTTTTAAGAAACGAAAACGTTGAGTCTTGGCTCTGGTCGTCGCAATCCAAAGGGATAAACAGGTAATTGATGTTCCTGTATATATCAAACAAGCCCCCGGCCTGTATCGTTCCCGGCATATCGACCAGAATCATGTTATATCCCTTTTCCTGTAAATCCTGCATCGCATCCAACACACCTCCCGATTCAGCATCTGCCCTCACGATCGGAAACATTTCTTTCCCTAAGTGTTCCTGTATTTGCTCAAACTTTTCCTTCTTGGATGAGTCCCTTTCCATTGCGGCCATTTCACGCTTACGGAAATTAAATATCGATGATTGGATGTCCGCATCGATAACTGCAACGTTCGCTTGCGGTAAGCTATAATGCACTGTCGTTGCAAGCAATGAAGTAAGCGTTGTTTTTTGCGCCCCTCCCTTTTGGTTGGCAATTGAAACTATCATATACTTTTTCTTTGGTCCTTAATAATTATTAATTGATTTAAATAATTGATACTGCAAATATATATAAATATCATTATTTACACAAGTATATACTAAAATAATTAACACATTATATACTACATAAAATAAAGCAATAAATAACATAATAAATAAAGCAATACTTAAATAATAATTATTAGCATAAATATTAAATACTAAAAGTGGTAAACACATTAAAAATAAAACAATAAATAATAAGTACAGAAATAATAAAATATTAATGCTTTAAAGTATTAAATATGTAAATACTGAGTGTAGTAAACATTATGGCCGTTATCATTGTCTAACTAATCATTAACGAGCCAACCGGCGGGTAATTAACTTGAATTGAAAAATGTCTATTTGATTATAACCCGTCTCTTTTTTGCAAGGTATACGAAACGTCAGACAAAAAGTTACATTCTATTCCACTTTTTTGCCAGCCATTTCGTACCTTGCCAATGATAAATCCATCATTGGGTTTTTAGTATGCTCCGTTCCGTTGCATACTTTTAATAAGATTGTATACCATTATCTGCAATAATGGCAAAGGAAAATAAAGGAAAAGCGAAAAAATATCAGAAATCATCGAATATTCAAAATCGTGATATTCGTGTTACCATACGTTTGACGAAAGCTGAATACTCTGAAATTGAACGCACATTCAAACAAGAAAAATTTAATCGAATTAGTGACTACATTCGATATAAATTGCTTATTGGAGGACAATTTTCAACAACAAAAACTAAACAGGAATTTTATGAAAAACTTATCTTTGAAATCAATAAAATCGGTGTGAACGTTAACCAGGTTACAAAGGTTATTAACCAAAATAGGGGATACGCCGGTGATAGAAATGTTCGCGTGCTCGAAGGGCAACTAGATTCTTTGCTAGAAAGGCTCGATATCATTTTACAATCATGATCGCTAAAATCTCACATGGCTGTAATGTTGTCTCATTGATCGAATATCATGAGCAAAAGGTAAACAAGGGCACCGCAACGCTACTTCATGCACAGCAGTTCCTACGACCCAACAAACAAATATATAAAGCTGTCTTTGATGAATATATATCCCATTCACGGATGGAAAACCCTACTTTCCATGCATCTATCAATTTACCACCCGGCGAACATATAAACCGCGAAACGTTCCTTTCTGTAGCTAAAGATTATATGGATGGCCTTGGTTATGGCCATCAGCCCTATGTCATCTACCACCATCACGACCGGCCACACGACCACATCCATATCATTTCAGTAAATGTACAGGAAAACGGCAAGCGCATCGAAACCTATTACCAACATAATAAATCGCAGGAGCTGACACGCGAACTGGAAAAGAAATATAACCTTACCGTTGTTCCAAACAGGAAACCCACTGAAAGGGAAAGGATGGACACCGCCGATTTAACTACCCGCAGTGGTATAAAATCCTTTATTGCCAGGACAAACCGCGATGTGCTTCAGAACTATAATCCAGCTTCATTCGTTGAATACAAAAAACTACTAGCATTGCATAACGTGACTGTCGAAAAGGTCACAAATCCGGAGGACGATGCCACAGGCTACATGCTCCAGGTAAACGACCAGCCGCATACAGTGAAAATAAAAGGTAGCGAGCTATACTACCGTTTCAACGAATCAGTGCTAGAGCGCAATTTTGCAAAGGGTGCTGTGGCCAAATCCAAATATAATGTACGCGAGCTGTCCAGTACCGTATACAATGCACTTCGCAACTATGACCAGATAAACTATAGCGATTTTGCCTCGACGCTGAAAGAGCAGGGCATAGACGTCGTATACGACCGGTACAAAAACGGCAACATTTACGGGATATCTTTCGTCGACCATAATTCGGGAGTTATACTCAAAGGTTCGGAAGTCCACCGCAATTATACCGTAGGAAAGCTCAAAGAAACGGTCAACGATGGCCCAACCAGGAAGAAGCTCACTTCACTACTCTATGATGCATATTATACAGGATACTCTGAATACCGGAAGTCGAACTTTAATGCTGATCAGCTGAAGTACATCGATTGCGGTAAACCAGCTGAAGATATATGCGCCTTTTTGCGCGAACAATTCCCTGGGAGAGGGGAGGAGGCAACCCCAAGAGTTGTCGGTAGTTTCCTTGCAGATCGTAAAGTGGCGGTCCGGAAGAACATGGAGAAACTGCAAAAACTCAAATCGCTTAATGTTGCACTGGAAAAATATTTCAAAGAGGATTACACAAAAACAAAACAGAAGGGACAAACCGCAAACAAATTCGAGTACATCGAAACTGTATTCAATGACCGGTTCCAAACAATTCGTGGCCAAGTGATGGCGGACGATTCCGTAAAGGCTGTTTTGTCCTCCATCGATGCCAAAACCATAGACAAACAATTCCAGCTATTTAAGGAGAGAAAGCATAAAGACAGGTTCCGCATCGACTTCCAGGATACGTTGAACGCACATACCAAGGACGTTGTCAACCAAATCTGTCTGCCGTCCAAAGGAGAAAGCAACCGCGAAATTTTCCTTGCCTTAACGGATTCCGGAAACACTGGATCCCGTGAGCTTTTGAGGGACTCGGCCTTGATGGCCATCAAAGAATACAGCCGTGAAGAAGCAGCTAGCAGCAGCCTCATACAGGCCGAAACCGATGCCATTACGGAAAAGCAGGCCTCGTTCGTGTCCGACATGATTGTCAAGCGATATGCCAATGCAGCCCTCAAAGACGAAATCGCTAAAGTCATTAAGGATGGTTATTCATCCTACCGCCAGAACCATGAAAAAGAAACACCTGATTCCAAGCCAAGATACAGCTCATACCTTGGATCCATTGCTGCAAGTCCCGGCGCAATCACCATGGAAATAGCGGCCAAGCAGGAGGTTAAGGAACTCGGTTTAGAAGAACACCTGAAACAGAGCCTCGACAAAACCATTGAAACGACCATTCGCGCTAAAGCCAAGGTCGTGCCGTTGATAAGGATACAGGAAGATCTCGACCAGGCTCTACGAAAGGAAGCCAAAGAACTAAGCAGCGCTGAAAAAGCAAAGATTTCAGAAGTTTTCTCTGACGATATCTATGTGGACGCGCTTTCCCAATCGATGCTCGACCGCGTGCGCAAACATGACGAGTACGCCAATGCAGTACGCAACTTAGGAGAGGAAAGCGTGGACCGGTCACTAAGGACTTTCCTTTCCAGGAACATACAGCAAATCGCCGGATGGTACGAAAATTACGTGCCTTACGTCGCAACGGAATACAAATACAACCCATTCGACGGATTAATCGGCCAGTTCCTTGCAGGACTAGGCCAGAGCAAGGGCAGTGGCGTGGGCAAGAATACAGCCCGCAACGACAGGAGAAGAACACCAAGGATATAATTTAATCTCATCCATCATGTCAACAGAACAGGAATACGAACAATTCTCGACGCTATCGCTGATAATGGCGGTAATCCTAACGGTGATATCATGTTACACATTCGCATATCCGCTAATGGAATACCTTGGTTTATCACACAGCCTGGTCAATGGTTTTGTTCAGCGGTGCGTAGAAAAGCTCGCTTTCAATTCGCCGGTGGCTTTTTATTTCGGTATCCGGGCTCTGGCTATTTTCTTCGCAGCCATATTTCCATTATTATCAAAGCGGAAAATATTGGAAACCAAGAGAAGTAAATACCACTACCTTGCCCTATTCATCGTTGCCGCAGCCGTGTTCCTTTTCAGTGCAGACATCGCCGACGCGGTAGGTGCCGGCGTGCTCGGCTCGACACTATTCATTGCCCTAACAATGCTGTCCTTCGTAGGTCTAATCCGTTACTTTACCTACTATTCCATAGCCTTGAAGGAAAAACCACTGATGGACGACCCGTTCAACGAGGACGGGGAAGACTTCGAGCAGGTACGGGAAATCATCGGTGATGGCACTTATTCCATACACATACCCGCTAAATACAAGGGTGAACGTACCTTTTGGAACGTAGTAAACCCATTTGCAGGAAACATGGTCATCGGCAATCCAGGTACCGGTAAATCATATGTATTCATTAATGAATTCATTAGGCAAAGCCTACTCAACGGATTTACCATGTGTGTCTACGACTACAAGCGCGGAGAACTGTCAGACATGCTTTACAGGTACCTTTACCTTAACAAGGACAGGATCCTACAGCACCCTAATTTCAAGGGGAATACAATCCCTAAATTTGCAGCACTGGATTTTGACGACCCGCGCAGGTCGGTCCGTTTTAACCCATTCCACCCCAGGTACCTAGATGGGCCGGAAGACTGCAAAGATGTGGCCACCGTATTCATGCAGAATCTGAACAAGGTATGGATCGGCAAGAAAGGGGAGTTTTTCCCGGAATCCGCTATCCAGTTTTTCAATTGCTGCGTGCAGCTGGCACGGTTCACCACACTCAAAAGCAAAATCAACCGCAAGACAGGCGTAGCCGAAGAAGGCAACTGTTCCACCTTTCCCCATGTGATTGCCCTTATTAACTCAGAACGAGAATTGCTTTTCAACGTACTGAAAAGTCACCCTAAAACCAAACTTGCATTCGGTGCATTCGCCGATGCTATGCAGGACGGTGCCATGGAGCAGCTCTCCGGCCAGACCGCTACGGTGAAAATCGGGCTAGCTTCATTCGCAACGCCTAAACTCTTTTGGGCAATGTCCGCAGACGAAGCCAACGTCTTCGTGTCGGACCCCGATAACCCGGCTTACCTATGCCTGATAAACAACGAACTTCGCAAAGAGGTCTACGGCCCGGCAATATCCCTTATCCTTAGCCAGGTCGTCAAAAAGATTAACTCACCCGGCAATCTCCCAAGCTTACTGTCCGTCGACGAGCTGGCCACGGTCTACATCAAGGACGTTGAATTACTGATAGCGACAGCACGGAGCAACAAGGTCGCGGTTATGCTAGGGTTTCAGGATTTTTCCCAACTCATACAACACTATGACAAAAAAATAGCCGACGTAGTCATTAACACCGTAGGGAACATCATGGCTGGGCGTGTCGTGCGCGAAAGCGCCAAGGCCATGCAGGATATGTTCGGAAAGATCAAACAGAGAAGGGTGTCCAAAAATTACTCGTCGCAGGGTGGAACCTCGCTGAACACGTCTATCCAGCTGGACCACGTGATACCCGAAGCCAAGGTCGCAACGATGTCACAGGGACAATTCGTGCTGAAGCTGTCCGATACCGTTCAGCACCCGCTGCCGATTAAATTCGCCAAGGGATTCGCCGATATCGATTCGCTGGGGGAGAAACGCATTGAACATCCCGCCAATAGGAAATACCGTGAGTTGGAACGGCCGGTCATAAAAACCAAGGTATTCGCGGATACCGGCGGCGAGGTCTCGCAACAGTCGATTGACCGAAAACTACAGGAAAACTACGACCGTATCCTAGCGGAAACAGAGGAACTCTTGCTGCAGGAACACAAGCGTCTGCAATTAGGGTGACCTGACCTTTAATCGCTTCGACGTCTTAAATTCCCGGTTCTATTTTTGTGGCTATAAATCTACAAGCTGCACATAAGTTAAAACCTTGTGTGCTAATTCAAATAACTATAGTATTTTTGTAATAAACGATGCTGAAAAATAAATGACAGATATAAATCCCTTTGAAATAGAGCAGATAGAACTTGGCTCCAGATTAAGGATATTGCGGGAAGATTATAAGAAGCGGACAAACCTGAAAGCGTTCACACAGGGACAAGTGGCCGAGATGGTCAACCTCCCAAGCCAATCCTATGTGTCCATGCTCGAAAAGGGGAAAGGCAGCGCCAAAAACTTCATATCACTTATACTCCTTTTCAACCATTTGGGCTATAACATCAACTGGATGTTGCAGCCGGATAATTCCGGCATATCCATGATGAACCCGAAGATGGAATACGACACCGTATTCGAAGATATTGACATCGACGAAATACTGGTTAACAACCATCATTTCTCAAAACGTATCAAAGAGGCTATTGCCCAACTGGTGCAGGATTTCACCAATAAGGTGAATTCAAAGATTGAGGAAGAAGAACGAAATTACTACGACGAGTTGAATTAACCTGCCCAACCCGCCTATTCCGCCTCCAATTTTCTCAATACAATATCGGTAAAAGAAATCGGGTCGATCTTATTGCCATTTTTCAAAATCTCATAGTGCAGGTGCGGCCCCGTCGAGATGCCGGTACTCCCCACCAAGCCGATAACCTTGCCCCGGCCAATCTTCTGTCCGGGTTCCACCATGATTTCATGAAGGTGTCCAAATACCGTGCTGAACCCGAAAGAATGTTCCATCTCAATCATTTTGCCGTAACCTCCAGCCGAACCCCTCGTTTTCGCCACAACACCGTCTGCAGGTGCATAAACCGGGGTGCCTCGGCTGGCCGGTATATCAATCCCCATGTGGTTGGAGGATGCTCGGGCCGTAGGACTGGCCCTTCTCCCAAATCCCGAACTTATCCTTGTATAGCTGCCCGGTTTAAGCGGCATGATGGCAGGGAACTTCCGAAGATTGACCGATGAAGTGGAGATATTGTCAACGACGATTCGAAGCGATTCGAAATCGTGCGCCCTGATCAGTATTTCCCTTTCCATTCCCTCTATTTTAAGTGCAAGACTACTTTTTTCTCTGACCGAAAGTCCGGCGTCCTTATTTTTGATGATATTTTGGTAATATTGCAACTCCTGTTGCAAGTAAAGGTTGGATAGCCTTACACTGTCCAGTAACTTGGTCAAATGGGTTTCTTTCCTTGTAAACGGGTCTCGATTAGTGTATAAGCCCAAATAGGCTACCGAAAAAACAATTGCTGCAGCAAAACAAACGATAAATATTGCCGGACGTTTCATCTTTTCAAATTATACGAATTACAAATAAAACAATAATTTTTATATTTTTATTTGTTTTATACCTCAATAATAAACTACCTTAGTGATTATTCATCATATTAATTCACTAAAAAATAATTGATTATGGCTGCCCATACCATCAGCACCGCTGAAAAAGATGAAAAACATTTCGCCTCGCTGGACAATGTCATCGGCCAAAAGAAAGGCGAATTGTTTGGCGTAAAGATTTCGGATATACCCAAAAAGGATATCTATAACCTCGAAAGGGGTAACTTCACCGATAATATCTACGAACTCACCTACAGTGAAAACAAAAAAGCAGAAGGACGCTTGAAGCTTGTCGCTGACCGCAAAACCGGACAGGTAAAAGCGGAATTCCTCATGAAAGTCAATGAACTGCAAAAGCGAGACTGGTTATCCGGGGGCTACAAACTCAGCGATGATGAAAAGTCGGCGCTTTACGAAAGGGGAGAGGCCATCGTATACCATAACAAGCCTATTATTTCAAAACGCGGGGATGAAGTCATCCGGGCAGAAAAGCCGGGCGAATACATTTCCAAAGTGGATCCCGAAACCAACCAGGTGGTTACTCGGAATCTTAACCACCCACTGACATTCAAAGTGCCAAATAAACTCTACGGCGCGGAATTGTCGGATTCCGAAAAAAGCCTCCTGAAAAAAGGCAGAGAAATATTAATCAAAGATCCCGTTATTAGGAATAACGAATACAAAGGGGTGGCCTCCATCAAATACGACCCCATAAGAAATAATATCGTCGTCACCGGTGACGCGGTCCTCAAAGAATCTTTCTCGCTGGCCAAGAAAGAGCAAGCCAAAAATGAAGCTGCCACCGTCTCTCAAACCCCGACGGATAAGACAAATTCAGCAGCGAAAGCAAAAGCTAACACAACAACAAAAACAACGGGGAAAACCAAGGTTTCCGCCGCCACCAAAGCAACAACCCAAAAAGCGGAAAAATCCAAAAAGACAAATGCTAGCAAGCCCAAACTATCCATGTAAGTAACCCAATTTTTTTTATCTAGTCAAATCCTTTGAAATATGAACACCCACAATGAGTCCCTACTGATCGGTTTCGTTGGCTCTGATGCAACACTTTCGCAATCCGCTGCCGGTGACAAGTATTGCCGTTTCTCCGTTGCCACATCCAATTTCCGCAAAAGCAAAAACGACAACAAAACACTAAAAACCACAACCTGGCACGATATCGTCTGTTTTGGCCGAATGGCTGAATTTGCTGCAGATTTTGCGAAAAAAGGCGCGCTTGTCCTTGTCAAAGGACCAATCGAAAAGAATGAATGGGAAGATGGCGCAGGCAATAAAAACACCAGCTATTCCGTTGTCGCCAAGACGTTCAAAAGAATGAAAGGCCCCAGCGAAAAAACTGTCGCTGGTATTGTGGATGCCAAGGACGAGAATGAGGTTGAGTTCGTCGAACCCGACGAAGCCGAGCTGGACGAAAACGAAATATTGTAATATGTCCATCGCCGATATCATTAATTACATAGCCCTGCCTGCCTTTTTCCTCCTTTTCGTCGTGACGATATGGGTAATAAGGAAAAAGAGCAGGGCCAATCAAGATGACAGATGACATTCAGTGAGCTTCGGGAGCATATACAAATTGTTGACTTCGCCCAGCGTTACGGCTATTCAAGCCTAACGCCCTGGGCCAAATCTAAACGCAGCCGGAATTATCCAGCATTGGAAAACACCGACCACAACGACCGGGTTATCATCAACCGGATTAAAAATCGGTATACAGAAGCAGGGGCTACGAGGTCTGGAGACCTTATAGACTTCGTCAAGAAACGGATTGCAATAATAGCCCCGCACAAAGCCGCAATGGTCGACTATGCAGCCGTAAACGAAGTCCTGCATGAGTACCTTAATATCGCGCACGAACTCACTCCACAAAAGCAGGAACCAGCATTAACTGCAAAGCGGGGTTTTGACCCTACGCTGTTCCTGAAATCAGCAACGCTCAGGAAAGAAAATATCAGCTACCTCCAAAGGGAGGGCATCGCCCTTTCTACGATCAACGATACTTGTTTCGCCGGCAAGATCATTTCGGTTAAAAACCCCATCGTTGATAAGGACGGTGTTTTCTCTGGAAAGCATTATCGGTATTACAATGTTTCTTTCCCTTATGTTCTTCGGGCGGGAGGGCCTACAGTTGGCTTTGAGCAGCGCAATGTATCTTATAAAGGCCATGCTCTTGATTCCAACAAGGATTCCGGACTATGGTTATCCAACCTGCCCGACAACGGGAAAGTGGATGCTATTGTTGTAACCGAAAGCGCCAAGGACTGCCTCTCATACCACCAGCTTCATAAGCCGAATAATCCGCTTTACGTGTCGTTGGGCGGCCACCTGACATCCAACCAGGTTGAAACCCTCAAAAGTGTCTTCACGGAACTGAAAACAGCCTCAAATCCCTCCATCATTGTCGGGTTCGATAATGATGTAATGGGGGCGGTGTTCACCTTACAGTTGCTTTGCGGTCTGGCACAGGATATCGGCTCCATCATGCCCCACGGGGATGACAAGGCCCTGATGTCACTCATACTGCCATCACCAAACAAGCGGCTGTCACAACTGTTGAACAACTTCAACAAGTCCATAAGGAAAAATTCAGATTATCAAGATACCCGCTTTTTCAGCGAGGTGTCCGACACTAGTTTCATCATCCAGGTTCCGAAAAGGAAACAGCAACTCCATTTTCTTGTGGAATCCATCGTGTCCGCTTACGGGATATCCGATGTTATAATGCATATACCCGTTTCAAAGGACTTTAATGATGATTTAAAGCACTTCCTGAACAAAGGGAAGGTTTTAGCAAATAAGCCGCAGAACCCCAAGAACGCGGCGACACAAGCCTATTGACATATAAAATAAGGCATCACATCTTCTTTAATATTAAAATATTTAATAACAGTATATTTGATATTATTAGATTTATTGTTTTTATTTGTTGTTAAATATTCTCAATTATGCTCAAACGGTTTTATATGTTTCTTGTGCTTTCGGGGTTTTTAATTGCTCCGGAGATTCTTAACGCCCAATATGCCAGACTAGAATCAGACCGTAGTGTTTACAGCTCCATTTTCCTAACGGATCTTGGTTGGGGTACAAAAATAGGAATGAACTCTCCCATAAGAAATAGCCCCTTTGTTGTGGGTGGTGAGCTATACGGTGAATGGGGCAGACCTTTCCAGGTGTCTTCTAGCGCCTATGGGGGAACATTCAATGTGGCCGTAGCACCATTCTTCTTGGGCTATAGTTTTAATTTCCTTATAAAGGCCGGCCTGACCGGTGTGTATGATATACTCAATGGTTTACCAGAATCACACCGCGGTTTCGGTTATGGACTAAGAGGAGGCGCAGAGGCGCAATACTACATTACCCGTGATGTAGCCTTCGGTGTGTTCGGGAACCAGTCTTACCTATTTAAAGGATATCTCGGGAAGAAACGATACGATTACGGAATCTCACTTTTATTCAATATTCACTAATTAAATCCATGGACATGAAAACGCTAAAATTACCCTTAATCTTCGTTGTTGCCTTATTTGTGGGAACATTTTCCGGATGTAAAAAAGATGGGCCGGTACCCGAACCAGAGGAACAAGAACCGCGAACGGCAGAAGAATTCTTGAATCTATCTAGTGACGAACAGGCAAAATACAGTAAAGAGTATCTTGAACAATTTTTAGGTAAGACCCTTGTTTACACAGGCCGCCATGTAAGCGAGTTAGGTGCGAATGGACTTCCCAACGGCGTAAGGTCAGGGGAACACACGCAGGAAAGATCAACGGTGTGTGAAAAGGCCTTTACCATAAATATGCCTGATGGCCTAGAGTTCAGCGGGGGCTTCGTTACGCTTACGCTGGATTCGCGGTTGGCCGAGGAAAATGGGTGTGACGTAACTGATTCCCCTTATAAGAACCCTATATCACTTTTGGATAATACCTCTGACGGTCTACCGTTTGCAATACAATTCCCAGACATTAATGAGTGGGTTGAAGACAAGGCCCATCAGTCCCTTTTCCAAGTTCTCCCGTTTCCATTTCTTGATGTGGAAGCGAATGGGATTCAGCTGTTGAAATATGATGATGAGTATTGGTATATATATGTTTTTGCGCTAAAACAAGATTAGACTAATATAATGAAACAACTTTCGTTCATATACTTATTGCTTTTTTCTTTGAGCTTGGCGCACGGCCAAAATCAGGAAGAGTACCATTATTCAGGAACCAACACACAAACTCGAATTTATCCTTATTATTGGTCCGGCATCATAAACCCGATGATAAACTCGACTTCTCAAAACACGGATCCACTTGACTTATCAGCGTCTTCTCAATTTACCGTTGATATACAATACCTTCCTCAGGCTTGGGTTTTTGGTTTCCATATGCCCAACTTCTTCCAAAATAATGAACGAGAGTTAGTTGTTTACTTCCCGGCTGTTGGAGCAACCGGGCCGTCTATCACCCTTCACGGATTACCTCCTGCAAAATTATTTGACCGTTATTGGAGGGTAAGATCAGGATGGTTTAACCACGATTATTATATGTATCAGTACTATGCTGTATTTTATTATAGACAAGGATTTAGTCAAACTGATTTTCCCTCAATTAATTATACGCCGTCAACGGATGAACAAGTAGAATTTACCGTTATAAATAAGCCCATCAGAAGTTTTCATACACAAGAAGAGCGTAGTGGGTTTGGCACTTCGCGTCTACCACCAACCAGCGGAAACCATTATGTGAGAACGGAATCTGTTCAGGGTGACGGAGGAGCCCCATTAGTTCAGGAGGTATACACATTCACCATCAGGTCCGTATTGGCATCATTCATCGATCTGCCTGAAACCGATTTAATCTCTTTCTGCGAGGGGGACGGGACGCTGGATCTTTATGATTATTTTAGCGACAAGTCCGGCGTTACATTCAAGTTAAGCAATGAATCCGGGACCATACAGACAGGCAATATCATTGAAAAAAGCAATTTTGAGGCGGGAACGTATACCATTACTGCCTCAAAGCAGTACGACAACGGGTTGTATTCTAAGTCAATCGATCTTAAAGTAACTGCGCTACCTGTTGCCAAAATCACTACATCCATCCCCGGAACGACATTTTGTGCGGGTACGCAGGTGACACTATCTGCCCCCGAAGCACCCGAAGGGATGAACTACACGTATGAATGGAGTACAGGCCACACCAGCAGGGAGATCACCGTCACCAATACCGTTAATGCAATAAGCGTGACGGTTAGTAACGGTGATTGTTCCACGATATCCGAAACAGTTTCTCTAACAGCAACCCCTTGGCCCGATGCGGAAATTACCATTCAAACAGGTGGCGATAGGATATGCGAGGGGGAAACAGCTGTATTGTCGGGTCCAGAAGGGGAGGGTATAACCCATGAATGGCTCGACGAAGATAATAGCGTCATCGGATCAAACCAGTTGTTCTCGACTTCCGAAACCGGTACTTACCGCGTTCGTGTTACCAACGAAAACGGTTGCAGTAACACGTCGGAACCGGTTACCATTATCGTACAACCAAACCCCACGCCGGAAATCATTGTCAGTGGCACTCTTGAATTCTGCGAAGGAGGTTCCGTTATCCTCACCGCCTCCATGCCTAACGGCTCAGCTCCAGCTAACTTATCATGGAGCAATGGCGAAAACGGGCAAAGCATCACGGTAACCGAAACGGGAATTTATTCCGTAAGGGCCAACAACAGCAACGGTTGCGTGTCTGAAAGCGAAACCGTCGAAGTCGTAGTGATACCCAATCTCAAACCAACTATTTTCGCTACCGGCCCCATTGAATTCTGCGAGGGTGGTTCCGTTACGCTTACAGCTTCGACGGGAGCATCCTACTTATGGTCAAACGGGGAAACAACACGGGAAATAACCACCGATAATACGGGGCAATATACAGTAACTGTAACCAACATAGCCGGATGCGAAAGCACTAGCGATCCGGTTACCGTAACGGTTCTCCAGAGCCAGGTGCCTGAAATCGCACCCCTCTCTTCAACGGAAATATGCGAGGGGGAAACAGTAACCCTGCAGGTTACCAACGCGCAAGCCGGATATGCCTATCAATGGAGCAACGGTGAAACGGGTATACAGAATGAAGTGTCGGTGGCCGGTGAATATTATGTAATAGCCGTCAATGACAATGACTGTTCCAATTCATCTGAAACCCTCAGTGTAACGGTAAATCCAATACAGAAACCACAGGTTACTTTATCGGGAAACACAACGTTCTGCGAGGGAGACAGCGTAGTGATGACAGTCACAAACTTATCTCCTGGAACAACTGTACGTTGGTCGGACGGGACCGAGGGCCCAACCAACGCAGTGAAAGCCTCCGGCAATTACATCGCCTACATCAGCAATGGCGAGTGCGAACGAGCCAGCGATCCTGTAAATGTAGCTGTACTGGCCAATTCAAAGCCATCTATCCAAGCGCTAGGGCCTACGGAGTTTTGCGAGGGTGACAGTGTAACTTTGAGCATTTCAAACCCACTGCCGGGAATTTCTTATACCTGGTCAAACGGGCAACAGGCCCACCAAATAAAAGTAAAACAGAACGGGCAATACTATGTAGTGGCACAAAATGATAATGGATGTTCCCAAATTTCGAACCTAATCGATATCGAGGTCAGCCCGCTTGAAAAACCATTAATCACAACATCTGGGCCTTTGGAATTTTGTCAGGGCGAATCGGTAACACTTACCATCAATCAAACCGGGAGCTCATATCGCTGGAGTAATGGTGAGACAACGAAAAGCATAACCGTTGCCACCAGCCAGACTGTGACCGCTTACATCACCAATGATGACGGTTGCGAACGCGCAAGTGACCCCATTGCTGTCACGATGCTTCCGAATACTGCACCTAATATTCAGGCCCTGGGCCTTACTGAATTCTGCGAGGGGGATAGCGTAATTCTTTCTGTAACCAATCCCATGCCAGGTGTAAATTACCGTTGGTCGAACGGTCTGCAGACACACAGCATTAAAGTAAAGGATCAAGGACAGTATTATGTTATTGCCGAAAATGAAAATGGTTGTTCGGCTGTATCTCAAATCATAGAAATAACCGTTAACCCTATAGCCAAACCAACCATTTCGGCTAATAATGATATCGACATCTGTAATAGCGACAGCCTTGTTCTTACGATTGACCAGACTGCGGACTCATACCGTTGGAATACGGGAGAAACAACAAGAAGCATTACCGTAAAAACCGGAGGCACTTTTATCGGTTATATCCAAAATGAAGAAGGCTGCGAACGGGCAAGCGACCCAATCAGCATAAGCGTAAAGGACAACAAACCCGTGTCGATTTCGATCTTCGGGAACACAACTTTCTGCGAAGGTGACAGTGTTGTATTGACCGCCAACCAAGAAGGCGATTATTTATGGAGCAATGGTGCGACGACACGGAGCATCACACTTCATTCTAGTGCTACCATCAACCTGAAGGTAATCAATTCAGAAGGCTGCGAAGCAACCTCCGAAGACATCACGATTACCGTTCATCCATTACCAAAACCAACAATATCCGCGAATGGGCCGCTGGAATTTTGCAGCGATGACAGCGTAACATTGAGTATCGATCAGGTTGGGGCTAGCTATCGCTGGAGCAACGGTGCGACGACACGGAGCATCACCGTAGCGGTCAATCAAACCCTTACCGCCTATATCACCAATGAGGAAGGCTGCGAACGGGCAAGTGACCCGGTCACCGTTGTCGTTAATCCCAACCCAATCCCAACCGTGAACATAACGGGGCAGACCGAATTCTGCGAGGGAGACAGTGTAACGCTTTCGGTTACCCCAATTTCAGGCTATACCTATTTGTGGTCAAACGGGCAGCAAGGACACTCCATATCCGTTTTCGCCACCGGAACATACTTTGTAACCGCAATTACACCTGACAATTGTTCTTCAAACAGTAACCCTGTTGATGTCGTGGTTTTCCCATTGCCGAAGCCAACAATATCCGTAACGGGGCAACTGGAAATATGTCAAGGAGATAGTGTAACGCTGACCATCGACCAGGTGGCAACCAGCTACCGCTGGAGCAACGGCGCAACGACGCAGAGCATAAAAGTGGGGAAAAGCCAGACCGTAACCGCTTATATTTCTAATGAGGAAGGCTGCGAACGGGCGAGCGACCCTATTTCAGTTGTTGTAACCCCTAATCCGATACCTGTAATTAATACTTCAGGGCCCACTGTATTTTGCGAGGGCGACAGCGTGCGATTATCGGTTACACCTATTGCCGGTTATATCTACGTATGGTCAGATGGTCAGGAAGGTTCATCCATAACTGTTACTACGGGGGGAACCTATTACGTGTCTTCCCAAACACCCGATGGATGCTCACGCAGCAGCGAGGATGTCGAAGTCACCGTGTACCCGCTGCCCAAACCGACCGTGTCGATACTTGGCCAGCTTGAATTTTGCGCGGGCGATAGTGTAACACTGATCATCGACCAGGAGGCAACCGGTTACCGTTGGAGCAACGGTGCCACCACAAAAAGCATCACGGTTAAATCTTCGGCTAACCTCGTGGCGTATGTTTCAAATGAAGAGGGTTGCGAACGCTCAAGTGAGCCGATAACCGTTCGTGTGACCCCGAACCCCGTACCAACAATTACCATTACAGGTTCTACTGTATTCTGCGATGGTGATAGCGTTATTCTTACCGCTTCACCGTCCGTTTCTTACCTATGGTCAAACGGGGCAACCACACAGTCGATAACCGTGAGAAATCCTGGCGATTATTACGTGGTCACAACCAATACGGAAGGATGCCAAAGCCAAAGCCAAACAATATCCGTTACAGTGACACCCAACGATGTTCCTACCATCACATCATCACTCGGACAGGATTTCTGCATAGGTGACACCACCATTCTTACCGCGAGTGAGGGACAACTTTACCGCTGGAGCACCGGAGAAACCACCCGTTCGATACGGGTAACGGAAAGTGGAGAATATACCGTAACAGTCGTTAACGAGAATAATTGCGAACGCACTTCCGAAAGCTTCCAAGTATCGGCGCATGAACCCATTCCGCTCCAAACCATCCCGGACTTCATGATGTGCGTTAACGCGCCGGAATTGAACCTTGATTCCATCAAC
Organism: Parapedobacter flavus; assembly: GCF_035818675.1. Classification (NCBI taxonomy): domain Bacteria; kingdom Pseudomonadati; phylum Bacteroidota; class Sphingobacteriia; order Sphingobacteriales; family Sphingobacteriaceae; genus Parapedobacter; species Parapedobacter flavus. The sequence continues at coordinate 39,831 of NZ_JAYKZZ010000030.1, read as the reverse complement.
ACAAATAGTTTTGATAACGGTAGGTATTCCGGCACAGCGGTAACCCACAAATTTTTTAATCCTGAAATTGCAGGAGTAGGTTTCCATGAAATCACTTATTCCACAATAAGCGAATACGGGTGCGAATCGTTTACTTCCTTCATGATTGAAGTGGTGCCGCTGAAATCGATAGAGCCAGGCCCCGATACGACGGTCTGCATCAACGGTCCTGAAGTACCGCTCGATGCGCCGGGCGTTCCAGTGGAAACGGAAATATCCGGACAGGGGGTAACCGGCAGGAGGTTCATACCGTCGGAAGCAGGGATCGGCACCCACTTGATAACTTATGTGTACGTAAATGCCGCTAATTGCGTGACTACGGCAACAAGGACGATTACCGTGATGCCTGCACCGGAAACACCTACCGTAACTGGTAACCAACCCGTGTGCGCCAACACGACCCTTACGCTGACTGCAAGCAGCAACGTAGCCGGCGGAATGGATATCATCTATCGGTGGTACCGCCCAGATGAAATGGATCCTTTCGCAGAGGGTAAGACCATTTCATTTACCGTCACTGTCAATGAAACGATATACGTGGAAGCCGTATCCGATAAAACCTGCAGCTCTTTGCGGCAAGCAGTCAACATTACCTCGATGACACCGTACTTCACCCTGAATGCTTCAGCTACAGAAGTGCTACAGGGTACACCGGTAACGTTTACCCTAAATGAACTGCCCGATAGCGCACCTGCCGTCCGTTGGGAATGGGATTTCAGTGATGGCTTTTCTTCTTCAGAGAACCAACCCAAGCATTACTTTAATAAGCCGGGTGAGTACACCGTCAAGGTACGAGCTTTTTCAGTAGAGGGTTGCATGGCCGACAAGGAAATAACGGTAACGGTTAACACCGACACCGTATCCTACGATCCACCGGAAAATGAAACCGAACCGGCAGAGGACGACCGGCCATTCACCCAAACGGTCGTTTACCCCAACCCGGTTACCGACCAGGCAAGGATGCGCACATACAACGAAACGCAGAAAAGCATTCCCGCATTGCTCGAAATATACACCATATCGGGAAAACTGGTGTCCTACGAGAAAGTCACCATCCAACCGGGCGCAAATGAATTCGAGCTGCCCGGCATCAACCGCTTGGTTGCGCAGACCTACTACTTGGTGGTCCTCAGGGAAGATGGTGGCCGGTCGACAATGGAAACCTTTAAAATATTGAAATTATGAGGAGGATAGCGCTATTTGCCCTTTGTGTCTCTGGCACCGCATCCCTGTCCTGTTCGGACAGGGAGGACACCATACAGTCCTTTAACACCCCACCGGAGATCCATTTTGTATCATCGGCTGATTCCCTCACCAAGGAAATGACCGACAGCATCCGGTATTACGAGGACTCACCTTCGTACTACACCGTGAGCCTGAAGCTGGCCGACCCGAACGAGAACCTATGGAAATGCGCCATCGTACTCGATTCCGGCAAGGTCACCGGCTACTACAATGGAATGGAAATGGAACGGCCATCGGTGCGCGTGGACCAGGAATTCGTCGACCTGTCACTCTCACCGAAACAGACAGGAAACACAACCATCCATTTCGTAGCCGAAGACAGCTTCAACCAGACATCGACGGCCACACTCAACCTGTTTGCCTTCAGAAACCTGCCACCGGTAGCACAGATGGACAACAGGCAGGTAAACGGCTATGAATATGCTTTTGACGCCACCCGCTCCCACGATGCCGACGAACGCTTCGGGGGAGAGGTGGTGGCCTACGAATACAATATATCCGGAAGCGTGTTCACCACGCCGCAACCCGTTGTATACCATGTGTTCTCCGGTGCCGGCACCTACACCGTTTCCCTCCGGGTAATGGATAACGACGGCGATTATTCGGAACCCTTGGAAACCCAAATTATCATCAATTGATTATGCGCAAACCCCTGAAACATATCATAACTGTCGCCGCACTTGCTGCCGCTTCCCCGCTGCACGCGCAGGAACAGCGACAGGCCACACCCACCGGAGCGGAATTCCTGAACGTCAACAACGACATTAAAAGCTCGGGCATGGGGAACCTGCGCTCCGCCCATAACGGAGATGCTTTCGCCATATTCTCCAACCCGGCGCGCGTATCGTTCCAGCACAACAGGACCATGCTCAACGACGTCTCGATGTCTTACATTCCGCTGGTATCGGCCCTGACCAAGGATATAAAACTCATCAGCCTCTCTACCAACCATTGGGTGGGTGGCGGTAGTTACAACGAAAGCTATCTTTCCTTCGGGCTGCAATACCTGACCTACGGGGATGTTTTCTTTACCGATAACATGGGCAACGAAACGGACTACGTAAGACCAAGGGAGTTCGCCATATCCGCCACATACAGCAAACGCTTTGGCGAATACTGGAGCATGGGCCTGACGCCGAAAATCATCCTCTCCAGGCTCGGCAGCGCTTCACTCGAATCCATGGGCTACAGCGGCAATGCAACGGCCGTGGCCGTCGATGCGGGTGTATTCGGAAAAATACCAATGGCCAACGGCAACTTTAACATGGGGCTTGTCATACAGAATGTCGGCACCAAGCTGAAATACTCCGAAAACAGCGAACAGGCCGCTTACCTACCGCAGGTCGCACGGCTCGGTATCGGCGCGGACTTCGGCGACATAGACGATATTCAGGCCTATATCGGCATAGAAGCGAACCTGCCCTTGCTGCCTTCATATAGCGAAGACTACCATGTCGGTGGAGCCATTGATGGAATCGGGCAGTCGGTCGGTGGTATGTCCGGCCCAGGCTTTGCCATCGGTGGCCAACTCTCTTTTATTGACCAATTCTCCATACGCGCAGGGTATGAAAAGGAAGCCGAAGCGTTTAACAAACGCAGCCTACTTACGGCTGGTCTGGGGATAAACCTTTTCTTCGACTCAAGGGTAATATCCATAGATGGCGCGTACGTTTTCCCCACCGGGGATAACACCATCGGGATGTCCAATATGTATAAAATCGGCTTATCATTTATGATTTATGAATAACACAGAAACAAAAGTGCTTAACCTGAAACAGATACGTAAGGCGCTAAACCTTACGCAGCAGGAGGTTGCAAGGGAACTCGATATCCCCCAGGCTAACATATCCTACATGGAGAACAACAAAAGCGACCAGAACTTCATCCGGTATGTCCTTTTCCTGAAAGAAAAAGGAGCCGATCTCAATGATTTAACGGACAACTAAAATCATATGGCCATGAAAAAGAAAAAATACAACGAAGAAGAAGCCAACAAGCGATTCGATGAGAAATACGGAAACAGCGCAAATCCAGACCGCAATCCGTTATACAATCCAGATGGGGATGACTTCACGGACGCATTATTTGAAAGTCCAAAAAAACAATGGCCCGGGCCGGACACTACCCTTGAACACAGGTTGGAGGATGTAACCATGCCGGTCGCTGTAAGCGACACGGTTACCAAATTAACCGAGGCGAACAACATCGACGAGCTCGTTGACCACATGATGTTGATCTCAGGGGACGAAGACGCTGAAACGAAACTCAAAAACATTACCTCACTTTTAAGTCCGGACGAACAAAAGCACGCTTACTATTTGCTCGATATGGCTTTTGGGTATGATTATGACGGGGAATCATTGAATTCCGCCAGCATGGCCCAAACCTTCCAATTGGATAAAATATACGAAGGGGAGGGTGCCATAACTTTCAACCTTACCGAGGACGAAATCGAGGCGAACGAAATATTCCCTGAAACGCTCTCCAAGCCCGTTGAGCTAAGTTTTTACGACCTTGATGCCGGAACATACGACGATTTGGTTGCGTATCGCAAAGACCCCCAAAACGCCCCGAAACCCAACATCCCCGAAGACTTCCTTGCGGGCATACCCGATAATATCGATGGCCATGCCATCGATCGGGAAAAACTCGTGCGGACCGGTAAATTCCAGCCGGCCGGATCCGACACATATTACCAGATAGGCTCGACAAAGGAACCGTTCGAAATCCTCTCGCATGAAACGATTGAACGGATACAGCCGGGCCAACCCACAAGGAAAGTGCGTTTCAACAACGCTACATTCGCGGAAAGGCCGAAAGAACCCAAAATGATCCCGTCCGAAATAAAATTCCAGGACGGCAGCGCGGTCCATTTAACGACAAATCAGGGCATGGATATCATCAACGGCAAAACCGTAAAGGTCATGCACCACAAAAACCGCGTTGAAGTATTCATATCCTATAAACCCGGTTCCAAAAGCGGTGTTACCGTCAAAGTATCACAGCCGAAGCAACAAGAAAATAAAACCATCAAGGCACAACGTCCGAAACACAGATTTTAAAATGAGGAACGACATCAATATCACCGTACGGTATAAAGCCGATATCGCAGGAGAATCGGTCGACATCGATAAGAAAATCAACTCCAAACAGGAGTTGGTCAAGCTATGGGCAAAGGCATTCCTTAGCCAAGCCACCGACAAATCCATGGGATCACTGAACCGCCAACTGGAAAAAGCAATGGAAGGGCACTTCCTTGCCTATATCAGGGAAAACATGACACGGGAACAGCAGCTGAAGCTACTGAACAGCACGCTCCATGCCGTGTCCGTCAATCCCCATCTACAAGTCAACAACCCGCACATATCGGAACTGGTCAGGTTGAAAAAATCGCTAGAGGAAATAACCGCCCAGGCCAAAGCACCAACGGAAAAGCTTTCCTCCGAGAAAATATCACCCCTCTCAGGAGAAACCGCAAACCCCGACCGTGCCATCCGAGTCCCCAAATCCATCAAGCTGAAGGACGGTACCATTATCCACTTCAGCAAAGCGCAACAACAGGCCTTCGCCGCCAAGAAGCCGGTATTCGTACGCAACGCGAACGGCGACCGCTTTATGATCGGGCCCGTCCTGAACAGGGACGGAAAAACCTACAAAGTCAAAATGGCTGCATCGCCATCGGCCAAGAAAAGAATCATCGATGCTTTCCGGAGCATCAAACAGAAATCATCCATCTCTACTAAAATCAGTTAACATGGCACATTTAGAAGAACTGCGTAAAACCGCACTATCATTTTACAACGAATTGAACCGGTTGGTAGAATCACATTATCCCGAAGCCTCCCTCATTCACGAGGAAGATGAACTTCGGGCAATTCTTCGTTCTCACGCAGAACACACTGCAGAGGAATACCACCGGTTAATCGATTCGGGCGAAGACAAACAAACCGCACACGAATTCGCTATGAAAGAACTGTTATCCGAATTGGGGAACGCCTACTCGGATGAAGTCGCTGATGTCCTTGAACAGTACCCGGAAATATACAAGCAACTGAAGGAACTCGACGACGACAAATACATGGGCTTCATGGCCGAAATAGCAAAGCGCGTTTATTTCGACGTGAATGATAGCGAAGCACGGAAAAGCCGCCTCTATATTCCACCCTATGCAGCAGGCTATACCAAGGAAGAAGAAGACAGAATCAAACAGCTGACGATCAAAGCCTATAACAGCCTTTCGCTCGAAGCTTCCACTAATGCTACGCATAAAAGCACCGGCCCGTTACAATAGCATTACCGGGTCAACAGGACCCAATTTAGTTTAACTCAGATTACTACCCCGATATGGCATTCAATAGACGCGCAGCGTTACAAACTAATATCAACGTCATTAAATTGCTTTTTGTACTTGAAAACGAAAAAAGGCAGGCAACGCCGCAGGAAAAGCAAACCATTAAATCCTATGTTGGGTTTGGTGCCTTAAAGGCTATACTGAACCCCATTGAAGAAGACAGCTACTGGAAGTCTGAATCAGACCGCCAGCTGCGCCCACTGTTTACCGAACTCCATGATACCATAAAATCCAATACGGACCGGGACACCTATGGAGAAATGATCAAATCCTTACAGAATTCCACTTTATCGGCATTTTATACACCTATGGAAATAACCCGCGCAATTACTTCAGCGGTACTCCAAACAGTGGACCGTAACGGAACGCAATTCCGCGTTATCGAACCATCCGCCGGCGCCGGTGCATTCGTTGAAGCATTGGAAAGGGAGTCTGGTAGAAAACCCGATGAAGTTAGGGTCGTTGAAAAGGACGTATTGACATCCATGTTACTTAAACACCTGCATCCGGATGCATACCAAACCACCGGTGGTTACGAGAACCTGCAGAACCACAACAACCATTTTGACCTTGCCATATCAAACATCCCTTTCGGGGATGTTCGGATATTCGATCCAGAACTGGCCACAAGCAAAAACAAACTTGTAAGGAATAGCCGAAAAAGTCTACACGGCTATTTTTTCGCAAAAACAATCCATGTCCTCAAACCCGGCGGAGTAATGGCTTTTATCACAACGTCATCACTTATGGATAGTCCGTCCAACCAGCCGGAACGTGTGTTACTTGCCAATACATGCGACATACTTTCATCAATCCGCTTGCCGGATAACCTCTTTTCAAACCATGCGGGCACGGAGGCCCAGTCAGATTTAATTATTCTACGCAAGCGCACCACACCCAAGCCATCGCTTTCCGAAAAAGACAAAGAGTGGGTCTCCACCAGCCTTGCCGATGACGGACGGCGTCTGAATGATTACTACCGTAATAATCCCGGAAGCATAATCCAAACCGAAACGAAACTTGACACCAATCAATACGGCCGTAAGGCATACGTTTACTTCTACAATAAACCCATCAGCGAACTTGCCGAAGAACTTACCGTTAAACTACGGAGTAACCTTCAACTAAAAGAGCTTGAAAGCACCATCAAGTCCCAGCTGGCCGTTCCCATCCAGAAGATTGTCGAACACCAATCTGCAAAGCAGGGAAAAGGAAGGAAAGCTGCCACACAACTTTCCCTGTTTGATATGTTCGCAACCGCAGATAACCCGGCCCAAACAATGCCGGAACCGGCTCCCCCTGCACCCGAGCCAAAACCACAGCCTGTTCCGCAATCGGATACGCAGCACTTCAGACACGACCTGCAATCGCTGCCCGTATTCCTGAAACAGGGTTCCTTAGTCTATACGGGAACAGCCTTCCACTACCTCAATGGTTCACCGGAAGAACCAACACTATCAGCGGCGGTCCAACTCGATGGCGTAAGCCCCCAACAGCTTACCGACTACCTCCAGCTCCGCGATACTTACCTGAAGCTGCAAAGCAGCGAAAGGGATAATCAACAACCCGAAAATGCCACCAGGGGCGAACTCAACAAAGCATATGACCGCTTCATCCTCCGGCATGGATTCATCAACGACACCAAAAACCGGGCGTTACTTGAAACCGACAACACCCATGCTTGGGACATAGCCGGTCTGGAACGGATGCCGCCCCGCTCGGAAAGGCAGACCAACGCCCGGAAAATCAACTGGCAGAAAGCAGACATCTTCCGCGAACCTATCCATATCAGAAAAGAAATCGAGGTCACCGACGCGGCCTCCGGCCTTATTTATTCCATCAATAGATTCAATGCCGTTCTTCCGGAAGAAATTGCCAGGAAATGGGGCATACCTGTAAAGCAGGTCATCAGCAGCCTGTCCGACCGGATCCTGTTGGATCCGCACACGCTAAAATACCACATCCGCGAGAAAGTGCTCACGGGGAATACCTATGAGAAAATGGAACGGGTGATACAGCAGCTGGACAATCCCATGAATGATGCACTGAAACCGGAACTTAAGCGCACCGGCCGTGCACTCAAAGAAGCCATACCACAAATCATCCCGTTTTCTAAAATCGATATCGCCCTTGGCGAACGGTGGGTTCCAATGAAAATATACAGCGAATTCGCCTCCCATCTTTTCAACGTCGACGCAGATGTCAAATTCTTCAAGTCGGCAGACCTTTTCAAAATAAAACTCAACGGCTATAGCATCGACAATGAAAACACCTTTTCCGTGAAGGCTATCGCCCAGCGTTATACAGGTAAATGGATGTTCGAGAATGCCATGCTGCATAACTCCCCCATCATTACCTATACAGTCACGGATGCAGATGGAAGCGAAATAAAACAAATCGACCATAACGCCACACGCGAGGTATTCCGCAAGACGGAACTCATCCGTTCCGAATTCCAGAAATGGCTGGCAGACCCCGCTCGTAAAAGCCACCAGAAAGAACTTGAACAGACTTATAACAGGCTATTCAATGCCATCCACAAAGAAAGGTACGACGGCTCCTTACTCCAGCTTGATGATGTAAACCTGAAGAACCTTGATATCCCTTCACTCTACCAAAGCCAGCGCGATGCCGTCATGATGAACGCATTGAACGGCGGCGGAATCGTGGACCACGCCGTAGGTGGCGGAAAATCCCTGATCATAGCTGTTACCGCCCACCAAATGAAGAAAATGAATGTCGTTTCCAAACCACTGGTGCTGGGGATGAAAGCCAACATTCAGGCACTTGCAGAGGAACACCGGCTTGCCTATCCAAATGATAGGATACTTGCGCCCGAGCCAAAGGATTTCACACCCAAAAACAGGGAGCGGCTATTCCGCCAGATCCAGCAGAATAATTGGGATGCCGTATACATGACACACGACCAATTCAAAACCATCCCCCAGGATCCCGCCATCATGCAAAGCATTATCAAACAGGAACTGGCCAACGTGGAGGCAGACCTCGATTCGGTTAATCAATTGGGAGGCGATATATCGAGGTCCATGCAGAAAGGCATGATTAAAATGCAACAGAACCTTACTGCCAATCTCAAAGAAGTACAATTCCGCATCGAACAGCTTAAGGATGATATGCCCAATTTCAGGGAAATGGGCCTCGACCATATCATCGTGGATGAATCCCACATGTTCAAGAACCTGTCCTATACAACCCGCCATAAACGGGTGTCGGGGCTTTCTCCCCAATTGGGTTCGCAGAAAGCAACCAATATGCTGTATGCCATCCGCACCCTGCAGGACCGGTTCGGCACCGACCTCAGGGCAACGTTCCTTTCCGGAACGACCATTTCCAATTCACTGACTGAACTTTACCTCCAATTCAAATACTTAAGGCCGGGAGAAATGGAGAAACAGGGCCTATCCAATTTCGATTCGTGGGCAGCTGTATACGCCAAGAAAACAACGGAAATGGAGGTTTCCGTCACCAATAAAATCATCATGAAAGAGCGGTTCCGCCATTTCATAAAAGTGCCCGAACTGGCCATGTTCTATGGTGAAATAACAGATTACCGGTCCGATAAAGATATCGGCCTCAAAAAGCCGGTTAACAAACCCATACTTATTAATACCGACCAGACACCCGACCAGGAGGAATTCACAGCAAACCTCATTGAATTCGCCGAAACCGGCGATGCCACCCTAATCGGACGCGAACCCCTCACCGAATCCGAGGAAACGGCAAAGATGCTCATAGCAACCAATGCCGCGAAGAAAATGGCGCTTGATATCAGGCTTATAGACCCCGAAGAATATGGCGATCACCCTAACAACAAAGTGTCCGTCAGCGCCGCTAAAATCGCGCAATATTACAGCGAATTCGATAAGCACAAAGGCACCCAGATCGTTTTCTCCGACCTGGGTACCCCCAAACCGGGACAATTCAATATTTACGACGCCCTGCGCGACAAACTCTCGGATAAACACGGCATTCCCAAGGAGCAAATCGCTTTCATCCACGAATGGGATTCCACACCTACAAAAAAGGATAGGCTCTGCAGAATGGTAAACCGTGGCGAGATACGCGTATTGATCGGCTCAACGGAAAAATGCGGCACCGGACTTAATGTCCAGGAACGCATGGTGGCCACCCACCACCTCGATATCCCGTGGCGCCCATCGGATATCGAACAACGCTCAGGACGTGCAGCAAGAAAGGGAAACATGGTAGCCGAAAAGCACCAGAACAACGAAGTACATGAGTATTTCTACGCCACCAACAATACACTTGATGCGTACAAATTCAATCTGGTAAACAATAAAGCAAAATTCATCAACCAGATAAAAAACGCTTCGAGCACAACTCGAAGCATCGACGAGGGCTCGATGGACGAGAACTCTGGCATGAACCTCGCCGAATACGTGGCATTGCTGAACGGCAATACCGACTTACTCGAAAAGACAAAACTTGAAAGCCGTCTCGAAATGCTACTAAACGAGGAATTTAACTATGAACAGGAAAAACACAGCAACGAATCACGCATCGAGCGCTTCACAGCATCCCTCCAGCAAGTGGAAGACAATATTACCAAACTCCGGGAAAATGCCGCCTACCTCGATGGAACGATACGCGTGGACAAGAACGGCAAAAAACTCAACCCCATCCAGCTGGACGGGGTAAGCTCAGGTGAACCCGCGGACATCGGTGTCCACCTGAACAAAATTTCCGAAAACAGGGGGATTTCATCCCCCGTGAAAATCGGAACGCTTTATGGCCACGACCTGTATGTTTGGAACCAACCCAACGGCACGTTCGAGCGCGACCCCGTAAACACTTTCTATGCCGAACGGAACGGGATAAGGATGACCTTCAACGGCGGATACCTCAATGATAACCCCGCGCTGGCGGCACGCTTCTTTCTGAATGCCCTGGCCAGGACACCTTCCATCCTCGAAAGAAAGGAAACGGAAGCGGCTATCCTCAAAAAGGATATCTCCCGGCTGTCCGAACTCACCAAGGGAACATATCCCAGAAAAGACGAAATCGCGTCACTGAAAAAAGAAGTCGACCGATTGCAAAAGAAAATCATCAATGGTAACCGCAAGAAAGGCGGGGACGACGACGAAGACAACAACATCAACATCACCCCAAAATTGTAACACGCCAATGGATGCCATAGCCATCACAGGAATCTGCATAGCCGCAGCCCTATTCATCGGGGCGACGGCTATCGCTTGGAAAGCGGGCAAAATTACCGAGCCGGTGCTCTACAGCTCCCTCGCCGTAACAGCCGCTTTCATCATATTGAGTATCCTCCGGACCGGCGACCAGTCCATCGTCCTGACCGCCGCACATACCGTCATGGCCGCTGTCTTCATTATCCTCGCGAAAAACAATCTCACCGTGGTCTACAAACTTTACATTAAACCCCGACCCCCCATGAAAGAAACGACCGAACAATCAAAATTCGATGAGTACTCATACGCCATCCACAACCTTCAGGGAAAAGTGGCCAATGGCTTGGCGCTCTCACAAGAGGAAAAGCTCTTGCTCGAATACTACATCGATTGGGTGCGCGATTACAAACAGAAACAGACCGTCGCTAAACAGAAAACGATGGCCAACAAACATTAATGGGATGCTTATCATATTCGCCAGCAGGACCGGGAACGTCAAACGCTTTGTTAACAAAGCCGTTGAACAATCCGTGTTCAAACTCCGGGCTACAGAGCTGCCCGATACCGTTCCCTTCGACCGGGCACACCTGGTCACATACACCGGCCCGGGGGGCGAAATTCCCCCAATCGTCGATAACTTCCTGATGGAAAACCACCGGAAAATCATTTCCGTATCCGGTAGCGGTAACAGGAACTGGGGCCGGAACTTCGCCGCAGCCGTGGATAAAATAAGCCTCCAGTACGGAATACCCATCAATACCAAATTCGAGATTTCAGGAAGCAATGACGAATTGAAAAGTTTTATCGACTATATCAATAATCCACAAACCATGGAAACTAATCTCCGTATCATCAAATTCCAGACAGAAAGCTGCGTAACATGCAGCACCGTGGCCAAGGCATTGGACAGCCATGGAATCCCTTACCGTGACATCAATCCTTTCGACCACCCCGATATGGCCGCCAAATACCGCGTGCGCTCAGTGCCTACCGTCGTGGCGCTCGATGGTGAACAGGAGGTCCTGCGAATGGTCGGCTATAAACAGGAGGTGATCGAGCAGCTGCATACCCTGGTTTCGGGAAAGTGATTAACTTTGTGGCCATAAGTACGATTTTGAGATAACAGCCTATTTTATAATGTCATGGAGAATAAGGAACAGCTTAAAATGACCGACCACCCGTTAGAGGAACAACGGACGAATCAGGAACGGTTTCTCGCCAAACTTTCTGAAGATGACAGAGAGGTACACGCGTTACTCTTCAGGGTGGGAAATCTTACTTACAGGTTCCATGACGATGTTGCCTGTGAACCGGATGAAGATGATTACCAAAGCTGGCTTGAAGGGCTCGATGAAGGAGTCAGGCCCTCGTTGGAACTAATGGGCTTTGAGAAATGCAGGACGATGTTGGCGCTTAGGCTTCATGCTTCCGAAAGAAGTGACAGGGGTTACTATAATTACCTTAAAAAAAACCTTACTCCCGAAGATTACACCAACTGGTTTAAACTTACCCGCAGAGAACAGTCATAATTTTTACGTTATCCAACCTATATTTCCGGTGGCATCCGGGCGGCGTTCTCCCTTATACGCCTGCAGGCCTAACTACACAAATGCCGGTGTCCGGTCGTATGCCTGATGCATCGGCCTTAGCAACGTTCCAATGCAGAAAGGGTAGGGTAGGGGTCGATTACCCTCTGATAATACCGGACCTCCCAATAAATATAACTATACTTGCCGTAGTGTAAATTAACTAGTATTATTATAATGGAAAAATTCAATGAATTGAAATCGCTGGTGGCTTCCATAGAGGAGGATGCCGTAAAGTTTTTTGAAAAAGGAAACAGCGCCGCGGGTACCCGTGTACGTACGGGCCTACAGAAAGTTAAAACTTTGGCCCAGGAAATCCGGAATGCGGTTACCGCCGCCAAGAATGCAAAATAATCCGGTAATTTGAGAATACAACGGTTCCGGTGGAAGTGTCACCGGAGCCGGCCGGATTTTATCCGTTACGAATGATGGAAGAGAACAAAAAACTGGCGGTCGTTTCCATCATACCATCGCTTCATGTATTTTTCGTTATTTCATCTGTTTTTCCACAAGCCAAAAGGGCATTAAATTTGCTGGATTAAGGGGATTAATTAGTAATTTTGTATTAATTAGGGTTTTAAAGTATGGAACCGGGATTCTTACATAAAATACTTGTATCGCAAAAACAACCGAAATTGGACTCCATGTTCAGGAGAGCCATGTTTTGGGATGTTGACGTGGACAGTCTTTCAGCCAAGAAAGACAGGGATTTTATTATAGAGCGGGTACTGGCAGGAAGCATGAGAAACCCGAAATACCTAGAAAATCTCGAACAACTCTACCCTGTTCGAATCATTAAGCGTGTAGCCAAGGGTAGCAAAGCCATCCGGGGGAATGATTCCATCCGGTTTATTGCCGACCGATACCATATGGATCCCGAGTCCTTCAATCAGTTCATTCCGGGCGTTTAACTATTTTTACTTGAAAAGCGGAGTCTCCGACGATTTAAGAAAAGTTATTTTGGAACTTATGGAAGTTCCGGAGTTATCTGATTTTTACCTGGGAGGTGGAACGAACCTTGCCCTAAAATATAACCACCGCGAATCGATCGATGCCGACTTGTTTTCTTCGAGTACCGTTGGAGCTGGGCGTATGGCGAGCATTTCTAAGGCTCTCCATGATATGTATGGTAATGCCGGCCTCGAATGTGCCCTGGAAAATAGTGGGTCAGAAAACCTCTCGTTCATCAACGCCTTTGTACGTAAAAACAACACCGATATCAAAATACAGATTATCCAGAACATCAAGATTCTTCATCAAATTGAAACCGTGGACGGTATCAGACTGATCAATGACCTGGATATAGGCAGTCTAAAATTGCTCGCGGCAGCGGATAGGGGAGAGTTGAAGGATTTTTATGATTTACATCTCCTTAGTGAGAAGTATGGTTTGGAAAAAATATATGACGTGCTGATTGAGAGAAATGCATCATACAACCCCCTTACAGATGAAAATATTTTCAATAAACCTACGTATAAACCCAAAGAAGATTTAACCGATGATCTTACTCCCTTGGGTAATTTCAATAACGCCGGCGATAGACGGAAATCGGGAAACCGCATAGTTTTTACGGAGAATTCGGAGATTGGAATCTCGTTTTTTGCGCTCCAACTGCGCTGGATTGAAAAATTGAAGGCGCTCGCCGATGAACGTGGACTGAAATTTAAGGAAACGAAAAAGCCATTTCGTGGCCGTTAGGTTTGGTTTGGTTATAGTAATATCGGACAGCAATTTGAAAAAGTCATGGAAACGATAACGAAATTTTTCAAAGAAGAAAAGGATTATCTTTTTAAAAAGGGCGAAAGAAAGAGGAGTATAGATATCGCAAGGGAATTGAAAAAAGAAGGCCTGTCGGCTGAATTCATAGCCAAGACAACTAAGATACCCATCGCTGAAATCGAAAAGCTTTAACTTGTCCCGTTGCGGGTTTTATTTCCCTAGAGGTTACCAAAAATTGCTTAAACCAAGGTAAGGTGTGCTTTTATAAGATTTTTCATATATCGATAATTTACATTATGTTAAACTAAATGGAGTATAATTTTACCACCATACTTGTTTGCCGTTTTCATATGTGAAAACCCTCTCTTCAATGCCTTTTGTTCTATTGTGGAGTAAAAATAGTGCGTTTTTAGGACAATTGTCAAATTCAAGGGCTATATCGTTTGCAATTTTTCTGCCCAGAGAGTGCCATTGACCGTCATTCCAAAAATTTAACTCATATTCATCGCCTATCTCTATATCATTTCCATCACCTCTCATAATACACGTCACACGTTTAATTACAACTTGTTTCTTGAAATCCATTCCAACCCAATTACTATCTGCATCTGGCGAATTAAAAAACGTCAAAAGTTTCCCGTCAAAAGCAGCCTCTTTTTTATTGTCATCCCAATCAAAAAACGAACCTTCAGTGCCAATGATTTCACCAATTAAGGGTGAGTTTTGCTTATTATAGAATTTTAATTCTGCAACATTTGTAAATCCGCTGTCGGCAGATAGAAACCTCCAATACCTATAGCTATCTTGACTTTCATTTATAATCAGTTCATTATTTAGATTGTCAAAAGTGTGTAGTGTAACAGAATCACTAAAATCTCTATTGTTGGCGGCCTGTATTTTAGCGTCAATTTTTCTTAAATTCATAGTGTATGCGTCACCAAATAGAGGGTATTTCCTCTCCAATCTTAAGGTTTGCTTTTTGGAAATATCTGGTGATACTTTCACTATATCTCCATTGTGAAGTATTATGAAGGGGTCACCAATGTATTTTAAGTTATTGTTATTGAATTCAACCGGCATGTATAAAACCCCTTTCCCCAATTTTTTAAATTTGACTCTGCCGGCATTGTTTTTTCCCCAAGCTAAAATATTCCAGTTCTTATTATCGAATACTGCTAAATAGATATATTTTCTTTTTGATTCAACGTCTATTTCTACATCAATTGTTGATAAATATTCATCTGTTACATCGTGGATAAAAGGACTTGAAAAAACAGGTGGAACCGCATCCCCATGTCTAATTATAGTCTCCAACTCTCTATTTATCCCGAATGAGCGTCGATACACTTTAGCCAAGATGTGGTCTTTTTTATGGGGCATTCCTACAGTTCCGTTGGCTCCTTCAAACACGATATTGTTATTTTTGTTTTCTCTCAAAAAATTCCAAGAATGCCCCAAACTCCTAAAAGGCCACTGGGGAGTAAAATCCTCACCAACGGGTATGCCGTTTGCTTGCATTACCGCATTCGCCAAAGAGGTATATGCATCACATGGTCCATAGGTCATTGCAGAAAGTGCTTTCAAGCTAATTATTGGCCTATTATTATTAGGAAGTACAATGGGACTCATGTCCTTTTTGAGTCGTTTATTTATAATGTCACATGACATGTAGACGCTATTTGAATATACTGAAGAGTATTTCAAGTTTGCCAAAAGATTATTGTATTTTTTGAAAAGGTATTCCTTCCAGTTGTCTAAGGTCTGCCCATCAAAGATTTTATATGGTAAGATATATTGACAGAATTCATCAAACGTTAGCTGTTGGGTCCATTTTTGGTTTTCCCATAGAAAAAACGATTGCTCTATGTTATTGATCAAATATTCGGATGTTATGTTTTTTATATCCTCGACTGCTTTTAAATCGAGGTTTTGATGAAATTCTAAAAATTTTGTGTATTCATGGTTTCTAACATCAAAAGGTTCATTTTCCAAACTAATTAATTTGGTTTCCATTTCGGTAAGTTGGTGTCTTGTCGAATCCGGAATATTGTATGAATAATGAAACGGCATATTCTTAATTAGATATATTGCCGCCTTTTGTTTGAGACTATCCTTTTTATCTCTCGAATAATAGGACAGTACGTATTCAAGCTCTGCCCTATTGTTGCCCGCGCTTTTTAAAGCAGTCTCCAATTCGCTGTCAGCTAGACTGGAACAACTGGTATAGATTAAAGGAAGAATTGTAAAATATATGAGTTTAATATAATTGAACATTTATTATCCATTTTCGATGATGACAGCGACCGTTATCAAATGACCCTAATTTATTACGAATCTTGTCTGAGAACTGACAATAATAGCCTGTATTCTTGGAAATTACTTCGATTTTAGCGGAGCATCTTCATTTAATTTAAAATTCCCTTTATAAACTGCCCAATACAATATTGGCACGATAAATAAACTCACCAATAGTCCCACGACCATGCCGCCAATTAATGTGAGCACCAGGGGTTGTTGTACAGATGAACCCATATCGTGCATAAACAGTGTGGGAGCTAAGGACCCTATGCTTGTGAGTGTGATCATAATAATAGGTTTTAGCCGTTTATGTCCACCTTTAAATATTGCCTCCTTTAATGGGACACCCTGTCGTCTGTAAAGATTGATCGCATCTATCTTTAATATGGAATCGTTTATAATGATTCCACACATGACGACGATACCGATTAAAGCCATAATATTAATGCTGTTACCCGTTATGTAAAGGAAAAGCAACGCACCAGAAATAGCTATGGGCAGCTCTACAAGTATGAATAGGGGTTGTATAAGGGATTCAAATTGGGCAGCTAAAATAAAATATAACAATAATATAGAAACCAACAATATTGCAGCCATTTCTGTGATGAGTTCACGGTTGTCGAAATAGGCACCTGAGTAAATGACTTCTAATCCAGGAAATTCCTTGATGATGAGCTTATGTATGCTTGACAAATCACTTTCTGCTTGTTCGCTATAAATATCCACAGCATAGTATCGACCCTGTATGCCACCTGTAATTTGTTGGTAGGATTGGGTGTATTCTGTAGTTACGAAGGCTGAAAGCGGTGCTTCCATTCCGCTCTGATTGCGGATGAACGTATTGGATAATACCTTACTGATGGATGAACTATCTACAGGGTAAAACATTATGGGCACTAAATCTTGCCCACTGTGAAAGTGGTCAATTAACAAAGGCTTGAAGGCGGCAGATATATTGGAATTTAGTTCGTTCAAACCTATACCATAGCGTGCCGCTTGTTCGGTGTTGGCTCTAAGCGTCACTTTATCGGCGAGTTTAGCACGACTTATTCGTGAATTCGGTAAAATTTTCTGCAAAGAGTCAAGTAGTTTCAGGGTTTTGGTTATTTCTGGCATCTCTCTAGTATTCTTTTCAGCAACCAATAGCCTAATAGGGGCCTGTCGGTCAGAGAATACCGCATCAAAAGCATTCATGGCTCGTTTGGTTTCCATCACTGCCGATGGAAACAATTGTCTACCTCGGGAAAGTATTTTTTCCCGGAGATCGTTTCCGGTTTTAGGGGTTTCCGCTGCAATATACATTGTTGTTTGAGACATGCTTTGCCTATCAATATGATCAAGGAGATACTGTTGTTCTCCTACCCAAGTGTTATTGGTGACGACCAAGCTGTCAAGCCCATTCAGAAGAAGCTTCATTCGCTGCAAATTTTCCTCAATGTCGATTGGTTCGTTCCAATCAACCATGATTTCAAAATCGTTTCGGGATACTTCGGGTAACCTTTTCCTCTCCAAAGCGGTATATAGCAAAACACCTGCTGCCAATAACACAAGAGCTAGTATAATAAGAACTGCAGGATTACGAAAAGCAGCCTCTAATCCTTTTTCATACCACCCTGTAACGTTTACACGGGATTTGATGGTGAATTCTTTTTTGCTAGCCTGAAAATTACTTTTTCGAGTATAAATCCAATGATACAATGATGGGAGAAGCAGGATAGCTACGATAAGTGAAGCTACTACCCCCAAAGTAGCGGAAATCGCTTGGTCGAAAAAAACCGCTCCCGCCAGCCCACTAAGAAAAATCAGTGGAATATATACAACGCAGTTGGTAAGTGCAGAGGTAAACATAGGGCGAGCAACTTCTTCCGTCGCGCAAGTTGCAGCATCTGCAACCCCTGAACCTTCATCTCGATATCTCTTGATGTTGTCGATCACTACAATTGAGTTATCGATTATCATACTGAGGCCGAGTATCAATCCGCCAAGGGAAAAAATGTTAATGGAAATGCCCAAAAGGTAAAATCCCAATTGGCTTATGACCAATGATACGGGTATTGTAACGATTATAAGTAAAGCCGGCTTTAGACTGCGAATGAATAGTAACATCAAAAGTGCGGCCAATACACCTCCAACCCACAAGTCTTGGCGGAGGTTGCCAATAGCATTGTCAAGAAGAGCGGACTGATCCTGAGCCAACTCAAATGTCAAATCGGGGTAATCGTGCTGCATATGCTCTAACAGCTCATAAAAATCTCCCCGCAAATCCTCCATACGTGCAGAAGACTGCTTTATGATAGCGAGGTTTATCGCCCTACGGCCGTTATTATAAAAAGCACCCGTTTCATCTGTATGAGAAAGCGTGACAGTGGCTATATCGCCTAATCGTAGTAATCGATGATTGATATTTATCAGGGTGCTTTTTAAACTCTCTACGGATTCTACATCATTCGTAAATTTTAGGAAGTATTGATAATGTCCATCCGTGACACGGATATTCCCTAGGTTTATGTCGTTTTCGCGGAAAGCCTGCAATAATATTTCTCCATCAAGTCCAAGGCTTTCAAGATAGCCTGGCTTTGGCTCGATACGTACTTGTGGCTGCATGTATCCTGTAGCATCTACCATGGCCACTTCTGGCAGTTGCTCCAGACGACGTACAATGGTTCCGCGAACTAATTCGCTAGCGGCAACATGTTTAGCGGGAGAGGATAGACTATCACTTACAGAAACATTCAATTGGAAGACTGGAATATCATCCACTCGCATTTTGGTAACTAACGGTCGTTTAGCTTCCCGTGGCAGGCCGTTCATCGACATGTCCACCTTCTCATTGACTTCAATGAACCGCTTACTAATGTCCGATCCCGCTTCGAAACGAACAAGCACGAGGCCTTCCCCTTCCATCGATCTACTCTCTATCCGATCAAGTCCGTGCAGCTGAAGCAATGCATTTCGGATAGGTGTTGTCAATTGTTCCTCTACTTCTTCCGATGACATGTATTCTCCTGACAGTTCTACGGCGATTTCTGGGATATCACTATCCGGCAGCAACGAAGTAGGAAGATACACGTACGCCGTAATGCCTAAAAGCAGAAGCGCAAAAAAACTAACGAGTACTGAAATAGGTCTATGGACTAAAAATCTGATCATTTCATGCCGGATTCTACCATTTAATTAAATAAAACTTAACCCTTGTCTATTCGAATGTTCGATATTATATTTTGAACAGCATCATGCCGGATGATACGCTAATTACACATTATATTCTTTATGGTCAAACATATCTACCTTCTTTAACAAACTAATCGGAAGTAAAAGGTATGCGCCCAGAATTGAAAAGAGCAAACCGCCAATTGTACCAGCAGATAGGGTAAACCAGAATCCATCCTCATCCCCGCTAATCATGAATGGAAGTAGACTGAGTATGGCAGAGAGCGTAGTAATAAGAATCGGCATTGCCTTTGAATTAAATGCTTTTACAAATGCCTTTCTATTATTTGATATTTTTCGTGTCCTTCGTATATAGTTGAAATCGTTGATGATATAGAGGGCGGCGTTCGTTACTAACCCGCTAAGCATTAATAGAGAAGCATATCCCCCCTGCCCGAATTGTAAGTCTAGAAAATGGAAAGTCAAGAATACCCCTATAAACGAAAACGGGATAATCAAAACCACCGAAAGAGGCTGTCGGAAAGATCCAAGTAGTATGGCACAAATAATATAAATGATCAACAATACCACCCCTATTAACCAAAAATGGCGTGAATCCCCGCTGTCGGTTCCCCACCCAGCCAAACGGTTTAATTCAACAGAGTACCCATATGGCAAGGAACTCCTTATGTTTTCTGTCATACGTTCCTGTACGGGGCGATTCTGTTGAGTTGTACCGATAAAATGTGAATGAACATTGAGTAAGTACTCTTGATTTTCACGAACGATGTTGTCACCCAGCCGTACTTTTTCTACTGTTGCAACATCCTTCAGTCGGAGCGTGTTAGAATTATTAACCCCTAGAGGGGCATGCATGGCCATCCACATTGGGGGTGGCTTTCCAGCATTTGTTCTAATTATTATTTCCGAATTCGCACCTAGCGATGTCTGAATGTTTCCTACGTAGAAAGCCCTGTCATCGATCTTTTTTAGCATGTCGCTTATATCTTTTTGTCCAATGCCGTGTGCCACCAAGTAATCTGAACGGTCGATGCCCACCAGGAATTCTTCATATAGACTTTGTTGCCACCACTGGATTTGAGAATTTATTGCTACATCCAAAACACGCGAATTACGAAACAGCGTGTCGCGTATATTTAGTGCGATGGCCTGCAATTGTGCATAGTCGTACCCACGCAACTCTATGGTTGAATTGAAATTATCAAGTGTAATCGCATTGCTGAACCCCCTTCCAACGCCGTAAATTGCAAAGTCAGCCGCACCAGACATTACGGCCTTTGTTTCCAAAAGCTGCTTCAAATGCTGAGGGAACGTTTTCTCATATTCCTCGTGGAAGTCAATACTTATAAACGCATGGTTCGCGCTTGAAACTCTGGTGATGAACCGTTTTATTTCTTGGTTATAGTTCTTAAGTTCATTCTCAAAATTACGGGCGATGGTATCCATCTGTTCCAAAGTAGCCCCATTTGGCATTGTGATCCGCACGTATAACGCCTCACGCCCCGCTTCGTCTACGCTACCATCTGTTCTTACCTTGTCTTTAGCATAAAGGTAAAGCGCACCCCCTAGATATGTGTTCAGTTTATCTCGTAATGTATTGTTATAGAAATCGCTGCCAAATACTGCATTATACGATTTTGAGAACCAATCATCACGCTCAATTTTAGTTGGTAGCATGAATAATGGAATCCCGAAAAGCAGAACGAACAAAACAAATATCGGCCGGCGAAAACGTATCATGAATTTTAGTTGACGGTCGTAAAATCTTGTAAAAGCAGCTAAATATCGAAGGCGTTTGAAAAATACTTTATCATGGGTAGTATTTATCGGACATTTTTCCAAAAGTGAGGGGATAAAAAAATATGATACCGGGAGAGAGACTAGCAGATTGACTATAATGGCCATCGCGAAGTCCAGAAGGTTTATCCGTGCATTTTCCTCCAGTAAAAAAATAACACTCAATGCCCCTAGCGCTGTCATTGTCGATGCCAAGATGGCCGCGAATATCCTGTTGCGACCCGTATGTCGGATATCATCCACGATCACAATAATATTGTCTATAATTAGGCCCAAAGATATCGTGATACCCGCGAGGGAATATAGATGAATCTCTAAACGCAAGAGGTAGTAAAAAAACAACGATATAGCCACATTAACACCGAGTGAAAGGACTACTATCATGAGGTAACGCAATTTGCGAGTTATCAGTATCACAAATAAAAGCAGGATAGCTACAGATAAAGCAGTACGTATCGTGATTTTTTCCAATTCTTCTTTAATATATTCGGTATTATCGTATGCCAAATCCAAAATGTATCCTTCGCCTTCCATCTGTTGGCTTACGTTTTCTAAGACTGAACGTATTTGTGCTACCAATTGGATATTATTGGAATGGGCTTCGGGAGCAATATTGATATATACAAGCTCTTTTCCGTTAATTCTGTAATACGAATTTGAAGCAGCTTCTTCAATTTTAACTTTTGCAATATCTCGTAAATGGAATACCCTACCGTCTCGACAACTTATCGCGAAACTCGGTATATCATTTATTTCAGAGATGCTACTCTCGATGACCAGATTAGTCTTCATACCCCCTGATTGCACCACACCGAGGCCTTTTTTAGCAAGGCCCTCTTTCAAATGGTCTTGGAGATCGTCAATATTTAAACCTAAGTTCTGTAGCCGAAGCGGGTCTAATTCGACAACTACCATCACCGGCTTTAACCCGGTAATACTGACTGCATGTATTCCATTAATTTCGGCAAGTATCGGCCGAAGTCTTTGCTCAGCGAACAAGGCAATATCGGCCGTTCTTGCGGGGCCGCTTAAAGTGTAGCCTACAATATCATTGCCGTAGGGGTTTGCTTCCAAAGGTTGATTGATTCTTACCTCTGGATATGTTGACGTGGGTGGTAGCTGTGGGCTTATCTGCCTAAGCACTGTAGAGGCCTCAAGCCGGAAGTCCGTTGGATCAGTCCATTTGTCCAGTTGCACGTCCACACGAACTGTCCCAGCTCCGGAATTTGAATGTATTTTTTTTATTCCTCGTAATCGTGAAAGTGCGCGCTCGATAGGTGCAGTTAGCTCCAAGTCTGTCACTTCTGGTGAAGCATTAGGCATCGAGCATTGCACTGTAATGGAAGCATACGTATGGCTCGGCAGCAACTGAATCGAGAGACGGGGGATCAATGCCACACCTATCAGACTCAGCATCAATGATATTGTAAGGATGCTAAAGGATGGGAAGTATTTCGAGTCTTTATTGTGCATGATTTATAACCGTGATCGGTTTATCATGCGCTAGATTGAAGTTACCTGCCCGGATAACTCTATCACCCGGCTTGAGTCCTTTGATAACCGTATATTCGTTACTGTTTTCCAAACCGATTTCCACATAATTCCAATTTGCCCTCCCGTTTTCTGTTGCCGTGAAGACAACCTTGCGACCCTGACGGTCAAGCACAGCTTCCTTGGGTATAACCAATTGGTCCGGGATGTTTCTGCCGATGGAGATCCGCACACCCATACCATCAATTAATTTGCTATCACCATTGGAGGAAATTAAACCTTTTACGGCCACCATGCCTGATTCGTCTACTTGGGGGTTGATATTTGATATCTTTCCGCTGTAGCGTGCTTCTGTATTGCTGAAGGGGTAAATATACATCCAGTCGCTTTCTCGGATAAACCCTAATTCCTGCTCTAAAACGTTAAATTCTATGTAAAATCCGTGATCATTGACTAGAGTGCAGATGTAATCGAATCCAGCTGAACCGTTATGCGTCTTTGCCTTCATATTTGCCACTTTTCCATCAAATGGTGCAATAAGTCGTGTGTCTTTAAACCTGCTTTGGGCTACCTCCAACTCTAATTCGGAACTACTCAAACCACTCCGTATCTGAGCGATACGCAATACTTCCGAATCAATTCCTGCAGTGTCAGAAATTCTATATCCCAGTCTTAGCAGTTGGTCCTGATAATCGAGAATCGCTTTGGTGTGTTGAAGTTCCGCTCGCTTGAGCTCCTGACTTTGCTCATCGTTGGAAAGTGTAGCAATTAGTTGTCCTTTTTTTACACGGTCACCCTCTCCTACAGTTATGTTGTTGATAATTCCATCCGTGCGAAACTTCAGGTTTGCTTGCTGTATTGCTGATATTTTGCCATTGGCTAGCAATTCTTGTCTGAACTCACTAACTTCCAAAACGACCACTTCTACTTCAGTTGGGGCCTTCGATTCATCATGGGGAGCAAGTTCCTCAACCGCCTTATTGTTTATATTGCCAGGATTGCATGATGTTAGAAAAAGCACAAAAAAATGCAGCCATGAAGTCTTGTGGGTGTTTTTTAGCATATAATGAGTCTCATTCCTTGGTTATTTTATATTCATCAACCAAAGATATTTAACATTTCCGTGTTATGAAAGCGAATTTAAACTATGGTTTCAACATTGTGGGGTATATTTCTTTTGCACATTGGAACTTCGATGCATAGAAAGAAAAATTAATCGATTACCGAAAATGTCTTTGGAGACTATTAATTGGTATAGTTTTAAAAAATTAATCTACACCACTAAGAAGTTGCATAAGTTCTTCTTTCATTGATTTAACCTCGACATTGTCTATTTTAGGCTTAAAGTTAAGAGCTTGATTGGCAAGAACTCGGAACTCAGGTATATTACCCTGATGAAAGGAGATTTTTGCCAAAAGATATCGTGGCCGCATTAAGTTTGGTATACCAAATTTCACCTGATTGATAGTTTCTTTTGCCTCTTCAAAATTTCCATGAAGCATATAGCATTCGCCAAGCGTATAATAAATCGCAGGCGAAGGGCTGTGGGAAATCGCTTCTCGTAGATAGGACATCGCAGCCGGATATTGCTTTTTATCAATATACGTTTTTGCCAATTCAGCGAGGAACTCCCCGTTTTCTTTAAGATCTTCGTATATAGCTCTCAACAACACTTGTTTTTTCCCTGATTCCATCATTTCGGCGCTCCCCCAACGATGATACGCAATCCCTCGTTTGATTCCATACACACTATAATAGGATGACACAGATAACAGCAATACAAGTAATAAAATTCTTTGCAGTGGAATAATCTTTGTAAACGGTTTTATAAACCGAAAAATACCGGACGAAATTGCAGCACCACACCAAAACACCATGGCAATTGGTGTCATCTGTAAAGGATAGGCTGAAAGGCCGGCTATTATTATGCTCGATATTATAGCAATACCGCTTCCCCCTAGAATCAAAACAGCATTGGATGTGATTATCGTTGTTCCGAAGAGTTGATTGAGTATCAAGAAAACAATTGCCAAGAATATAATCAATCCTATAATTCCAAATTCAGCGGCAATTTGTAGAACATCATTAAACGCATACCGTGTATCACCCGCCAATTTTTCAAACCTGTTTTGTAAACCATTTTTTTTAAAGTATGAAGACTGATAGTTTAGATACTGTGGAGCAAAATTGCCCCCTCCTACCCCAGTATAACAATGATCTCCAATCATTGAAAGTGTTGAACTCCAAATTAGTAATCTTCCATCCGCAGAATCTTTTTTAAATAAATAAGCTTTCCATGCTCCGAAAAGACCTATTACCAATATTATGGCACACGCCCATTTAAACCAACCAACTTTACGAATTTTCCCAAAATATCCTAGTTTCAATGCCAGCCAAACAGAAACCAAAAACAAACCGATCACCCCCCCGACCCAAGCGGACCTTGAATCTGTAATTATGACAATCCAAGCCGCCACAATAAATGCAACACCTTGGATAATAGAATAGAGATAACGTTTTGCCATCAAGTTGACAACGAAAAAAGTATACAACAGCACGCTCAACACAGAGGAATATATACCAAAAGGTCCCGGATTAAAAAACAGTCCGGTTACTTTAGCGCCTCGGTAATGCACGGGCAGAAAGTCTGTATATTGTGCAATGGCTAAAACTAAATGGAAAAAAACAATTAAACCAAGGGATTCAGCAACAGCTGATGCTAATATTGGCAGCCTTAAATTATCAAATAGCAGTCTTAGTGAAAGATAAATCACTAAGTAAGAGATTTGTTGAACCAAAAAAGACGACTCCGTTTCTTCAAAAATAAAATATTGGCCTAACGGCAATATCAATAAAAATGAAATAACCAGTAGGTCTATTATATTGAGATCGAGAGTTACCCTTTTGTTTGCTAACAAATATATACTTCCAGCTATGCCACAATATACTACAGTGGCATACAAACCCAATTCTTTAGCCGAAAACAGTCCGTCGGCAAGAGATGTGTTTGCAAGGAAAGCATTGAAAAAAATCAGTAAGAAAAAAATATGGAGCGGCAAGTGGACAAACTTCATCTGGATGCGAGCATATGGCTGGGTATTAGATTATACTTTGATTTGCCGGACGAATAGTTAGTGAAACTTTAGACTATTTTCACCAATACGTTATAAATTTAACTGATATTCCACCATTGCGGATACCCCACTATTCCCAATTGCGCCACCAAATAATCTTTCATTATCATTTGAAACACAGATGAATCCCAATTTTCTATCTAAAGTCACACCTTTCACAAAGTTCATATCAATGTCAAAAACGAATAATTGCGATTTTCCACCTTCATGCTTTTCCCGAAAATTCGACGAGGAAGATCCATAACTTAAAAAGTATATAAATTTATCTGTAGAATAGACATCATATACAAAAACAGTAGTTTCGGGCGAAAAGAACTCACTATTCCGGTCTCCTTGAGGAACAATAATATTTTCACCGTTTCCTTCCATATCCAGCTGGAAAGATTTTACTAAGTTTCCATCGGTGTCCATAAAATATATCGTATTGTAATATTTCATACCTACGGCGAGAAATTTACGGTCCCCCTCTCCTCCTATTGTAAAACAGTTCTCAAGGAAAGGCTGCATAAATTCTTCGCCATGTATGAAGCCGTAAGCGTGATCTTTAATATATCTAGGTGGTTCAATCCAGCTCAGCCCACCTCCATTCCCCTCCTGGTAAAAAATATTACCTTTCCCCGACTTAAACTTATTACCATATATTCTATTATCGGCGATAGCAACATACCTTGAACCCATAAACTGAGGGTCGAGAAATCTTGATTCTGAAGCTTTTATTTCAGGGTTAAATTCATCAATATATTTCAGATATCCGGAGGGGTCCCAAACCGCTAGTTCTGTGTTGTTGTTTGAAACGCTAAAAAAGGGTACTGAAATAAAATCACCCGGGCCTTTTCCATTTGTGCCCGTTGCAACCAACGGTTTGAATGTCGTTAAATCATAACCATAGAAAACATCGCTATTGCAATAATCAATAAGCAAAAGCATTGAATCTAACACTTCCCCATCCTGAAAGCAACTCGAATCTATGGTAGTCAGGTGTGTGCTGACTAATTCATCCAGATCCTTGGTGTCAATGATTTGTATGCCGTCTTGATTATTTTTATCATTTTCTCGACATGAAATAAAACATACAATTATGATGGAAGAGAGAGCGGCCTGGATTTGGTTTTTAATACTCATTTATTAACTTTTAAGATTTATTTACGTATTTGATAAGCACCTGTTCAGGTCTCATCAAAAATTTTAGAACATTGCATGAAAAAAAAATATTCATAAAAAAGCATACCAAGAACAGTATCCTCGTTGAAATTAAGGCCTCTGGAAAAAATAAAATATCATTAGTACCCGAATTAATGTTTTCGGATACTAATGATATAATTCTCGTACAATTAATTTCTGCACGACGATTGCCCCGACCACGATTTTAACCATTGATAGGAACATGTTGAGCAAGATAATTCATAATGGTCCGTACTGCCTCCACTTACTGGGCTAGCCTTACATGTTAAACCGGGCCCGGTTTCACCCTGTGCGAAAGTAGAAATTACACCGAATGTCCATTCGTTTTGATTGTTTTTTTCCATACTCAGGAAGAGCGATCCCAAAAACATTGCAGTGGCTACCGCATAAATGCTCGTTTTTCTTAACTTACGTTTCATTCCCTGCTTTTTTAAGTTTATGAATTTTTTTATGTTATTAGATACAACAATTATATAGTCTTTTAAATTAATATCCTTGCACTTTTTAAACTAATTAGTATTTCAAGTTTTATTTGAAGTATTTTATATGTCTCAGTTAGTATTCATTTTGAAGCGCTTGAGTCGATGCTCACATACATAACCAGTTTTTTATATTTTCTTTTAACGATCCAAATTTATAAGTATAGTCAAGTTCAGTTCCATCATTGAGCATCAATTTCTTACTTTTACTGTGTATAGAACGGACGTAGTGGATGTTAACTACCGTGGATTGACCCACCCGAATGAAGTATGGCCAATCAAGCATGTCTTGTAAAGTTTTCAATGTCATTCCCAAATGAATTTTTTCTCCATCATTTGTATATATCCAGCAGTAAGAACTATCGGCCAGACAATATAGAATATCCATAGGATCGATAAGTAAAAGGCCACCGGATATTTTTAGAACTACCTTATCTGTACTATCGTTTTTCATATTTTATTACTGTTAAAGGTTTAATTTTTCATTTATAGAAATTTGGATTAGTACGGGACAGATTTTACTTGCAGGCAGATTTATTTTTATTTATAGTGTGAGTTAATACGCTTTTTAAGTTATTAACATGACCAAAAGACTACTGGTCATTATGAAGATTATATTTCAAATTCTTATTATTCTTGAAGTCATATAATGTAAGCTTCCTAATTATGAAGTACAATTCCCAATATGCCCGCAAAGCATCGATATATGCACTGGTGGCATTGTCTTTTTGGATTTGTGCAGCATTTAGGTCGTTAATTGATATCATGCCACGCAATAAACGTTCAACTTCAAGATCGTAATTCTGAAGGGCAATGGCCTGTGTCTCCCTTGCTACCTCCATTTGTTGTCGGTGCAAGTTCCATCGGGCTACATACAGGGAAATCTCCTGTTCTAGCTGCAATTGATTTTGTTCGATCTGGCTTTCAACCATTGCTTGGTTCGCTTCAGCACGCAGACGCTCCGTTTTTGCCAATCCCCAATCCAAAATTGGTAGAGAAAACCCTACCAGCACATTCTGCTGATTTTCCATTCTATTAAATAGACTTGGAAAAGAGGGGGCCGTATTTGACAAACCGAAATTAGCTTGGACATTGAATTTGAGACTGTTTTCTGCCTTTGCCTGTGCTACCCGTTGTTCGGCCTCTAAACGCTGTAGCCTGAATTCCATCACCTGCTCACTATTGGAATATGCTTTAGTTAAAGCATCATCAAAGCCTACTTCAAAAAATGAAACTTTGTCGGGTACCTCAAGTTGCCAGCCAGTATCGAGGTCAAGAAGAAGATACCTAGCAAACTGCTGCCTGTCAAGTACAGCGTCCACACTGTCCTGAGTTACCTGGTTTTGCGCATTAAGAACATTAAGTCGTAACTGCAGCAGCTCGCTTTGGCCCACTGTCCCCATTTTATGCCTTTCTTTGGAAATTCCGTAAAGTGTGTCCGCTTTTGCAAGGTTTTGCCGAGAAAGTTGTGTTCGGGTTTGGGCGTTGAGAAGTTGGAAATATTTGTTGACGGTTTGTCGACTGATCTCCTCCATTTGTGAGACAAACTTCTTATCAGCTAATTCAAAACGTAAGGGTTCTATTTTTTTTTGCCATTTGAATGGATTATAACCTATTGTATTCTGGTAATATGAGATGGAAATTGGGACTGACGAATACATACTTTGTCGATTACTGCCAAAAACATCAATCCGGTTTAATGATGAAGCAACTGATAATACTCCTCCTGTTATTGCTAGGTTTTGCCTAATCCCAAGATTCAACGTACTGTAGGCTTGATTTTGTAGTACAAACGTATCTTCTCCACTAGGCAGTGTGATTTTGTTTATGGCGCGACTGTAATTAGGAATTGTGCCGTCAAGATATAAGATTGGCCTAAATGATGCTATATAATTACGATAGCTCCAGACACTGCTCTGATGACTGTTCAATGCCACCTTGTATTCAAATGAATGCCGTTGAGCAAGCATAACGGCTTCTTCCAACGTAATTATTCGCTCTTGAGCGGCAGTTACAAAGCCATTGCAAATAAGGATACAGGAGAATATCCAATGCGCCACCAAACTTCGTTTTTTCATTTTTATATATTTTGAATATTGCCTATAGAAATAATACGTTTTAGCAGTGTTATATTGCAATTTTAACCTATCAACGATCGAATCTCTCGACGGTCTCAAGGGCCGGGCTTTTGTTTAATTGGCAAAGAAATAATGAATAATATAGTATTTGTAAAAGGTATATTATTTTTTTAATAATTTAAAAGCTGTGTCCAGGCCTTTATTTAACTTCCATCTGGTAGACTATCGATGTGGCAAAAAAGAGGGACATCATCAATATTCTCATCGCATTTAAGTGTTTTGGCATTTTAATGAAATATATCCAAAATGAATTTAAATGTAACACATTTATTACATAATTTTCTCTCTTTTCATTTTAGCTTGGATTTTGAAAGGCAATTAATCTTTACGGTTTTAATTTTCTGTTTCTGGTATTGAATTTTTAAATTTGATAAAGATAGTCGAATGATTATAAGCCCAAAAGTTTAAATTTTTCACGAAATGCTAAATATGTGTCTGATGCTGGGTTTAAATCGGTCAATTAAATTTTCAATTATGTTCCATTTTTACACTTTAGTTTTTAGGATATACCTCTTTAGATTTCCCCTCACACTTATTAGTATAATATTTCTTTTTTCGTGTAGTAACCCTGTATCCGATTTAGAATCGGCACTTTTAAGGGCTGGCGATAATAGAGGCGAGTTGGAAAAGGTCCTAAAGAGATATTCTGCATATCAATCCGATAGCTTGAAATACCTGGCTGCTGTTTTTCTGATTGAGAATATGCCTGATTATTCTTACTATGAAGGAGAAAGTATCTCCAATTATAGAGACTATTTCAAAATGCTAAATTCGAGGAAGAGTGAACCCCATATAATTCTCGATTCACTTAATAGAGTATATGGGGGGTTTGATTTGAAAAGCAATAAGAGAAAGTTAGACATAGAAACGATCGATTCTGCCTATCTGTGTGAAAATATTGAATTAGCATTTCAGTCTTGGCAGAAATATCCATGGACAGCGCATTACAGTTTTGATGAATTTTGTGAGTATATATTACCATATCGAATTGGAAATGAGTTATTGACAAGATGGAGAGCGATTTTTCTCGAAAAATATTCGTCTATTGTTGACAACGTGGAATCATCCAACCCAATTGTCGTTGCGAAATTGTTAAGAGATAGTTTGATAAATCGCCTTGGCCACCCCCGGTTCACTTTGACAAGGCCTGCTGGATATCCAACTCTGGATGCCCTAAGCTCTCAACAAATGTCCGGGACATGTGACGATCTTACTCAATTTACAATAAGTCTTTTCAGGACTTTTGGCATTGCTTGTTCAGTAGATATTATTCCAATGAGGGGCGATGCGAATGTTGGACATTCTTGGGTGTCGTTAGTCGATAGTGAAGGAGAGCTTTATAATTCAGATTTTTTCGGGGAAATTTTATATGTATCTGAATTTATGACAAATCGATCGTCTTTGAAAACAAAAGTATTCAGAAAGACATTTTCAAAAAATCAGAATGAGGTATTAAAATTTAGCGAGAATAATGTTGAAATACCCAGACAACTGTGTAATTATGTCAACCGTTCAATTGATGTCACCAAATTTTACGCTAACAATTTAATTGATTTACATATTTCGAGAGGATCGTTATATGAGAATCGACCACATCCCGCGATGGCATTTTTATGTGCCCCATCTTGGCTTGAATGGAGACCCATAGCATGGAGTGAATTTAACGAAGACGGAGGCATTACGTTTAATGATGTTGATGGTGGAAGCGTTTTAAGAATAGCATATTTTAATGGAGCAGAAATCGAGTTCCTTTCTTCGCCGTTTTACATACACAAACAGTCCCGTGACCTCGTCTTTATTCCCGATGCAGATTTTTCAAAAGTAAAAGATGTAACTTTATATTCGAAGTTCAGCGTTATTCGAGATTTGCATTTTGTGAGTCGGTTAGTAAATGGCCGCTTTGAGGGGTCAAATGATCCTAAATTTACTAATACTGACACTCTACATATTATTAAGGAAGTGCCTGACCGATTGTTTACAGAAGTCTTGTTGGATTCTCCCAGAAAATACAGATATTTAAGGTACAAGGGCAGCGAAGGCAGTCATTGCAATATTGCCGAAATCGAATTTTTTTCCGACACCGCTAAATTGAATGGAGAAATTATTGGCACAGCAGGCGCATGGGAAAATAATACAAATTATGAATTTACTTCAGCTTTTGACGGACGCACAGAGACCTCGTTTGATCATTCAACAACTGGTGAAGGGTGGACAGGCCTCAGTTTGGCTCAAGCAAAAAATGTCACGAAAATTCGGTACGCACCGAGAAACTTTGATAATTACATTAAAATCGACCATGACTATGAACTTTTCGTTTCAACAAAGGAAGGGTGGAAGTCACTTGGAAAACAAAAATCGGAATCAGATTCACTAATGTATCAAGATGTTCCCTTGAATGCGCTTTTATACCTTCGAAATTATTCCGGAGGTGTAGAGGAAAGAATTTTCAATATTGAAAATGGGCAGCAGGTATTCAGATAGTCCAACTCCCCAGCCCCTTTTTATGGCTACTTTCATAACAGAAATTGTAGGTTGAACCCTAGAAGAAATTGTAGGTTGAACCCTAGAAGAAATTTAGGTTAAACCCACTGTACGACTAAAGACGCTCCGGTGTCCTCTTTTTTCAATATAATATCACTCTCCCTCAAAATTTAGTCTTAACCTTTTGGACCACGCTTTTGGTAATGAAATTGCCAACAACATATGGCCATTGGTAATCGGACAAATGGGTGGCGGTTTCTCTTACACGCTTGCAGACCT
Source organism: Parapedobacter flavus (assembly GCF_035818675.1). Taxonomy (NCBI): domain Bacteria; kingdom Pseudomonadati; phylum Bacteroidota; class Sphingobacteriia; order Sphingobacteriales; family Sphingobacteriaceae; genus Parapedobacter; species Parapedobacter flavus. The sequence goes on along the minus strand of NZ_JAYKZZ010000030.1, from coordinate 7,264 downwards.
ACCCATACAAAAGCCGGTATCAGGTCGCATACCTGGTGCCGTGTAGGTTCTGAAGTATCCTATTAATTCACAGCAAAGCTCTGGACAGTGTTGAAACGGCCCATTGCACTTTGCCAACCACACAAAATATTCCGGAAGGAACAATGGGTGTCCCTTCCTTCCAGTTAGTGAGCCTCCCTAGCCTCCGGCATTTTCCTTCCTGAATATTCTCCTTATTCAACCACAAGCCCAGGCACCATTCGCATGAATTAATCGTTTTTTAACTTTCAAATTTTAATGATCATGCAAAAGGAAGCACAAGCAACAGTCTATTTGAGATTTTTTGTCGAGGAAAACTTAACGACATCTGAAATTGACACAGAAGTAACTGCCGCCCTTGAAGATGTCTTGGGTTACATTAATTCCGATGTCATTACCCCGGACACACATGATGTGATCGTTGCCCTCATACACGAGGTTCCGGCAGTACAGCTCGATGATCTAAACCGTGAGGAAAATCATTTCGGGGAATCCAGTTCCATGGAGAAGCATATTATTGAGGAATTACATCATCCAAATGGCTTCGACAGCTGGCACAAAACACACTTCGAAATCTTTTATTACCTAACAAGCACCGTAAATGTACGGGGTTCTATGGCTAACCAGGTAATGGCTACCTCAGGGCGCAAAGGCTTATACGAGCTCAGCGAACGGCTCACCAATGAATTCGAAGCAATGTATACGGGCCGGGTTTGGGAGGGCGACTTTTTCGATGAAATCGGTATTTTCCTCGAAGAACGCAACAAAGAGTTTGTACATACATTTTAGGCTTCCCGGAGCCACCGTGTTATCAGGCCGCCTCATTTTGAGGCGGCCTTTTTGGTGTGCGCCCGGCATGGGCGATAACTCTAGGGTGCAAGTCCCGAACACGCTTAGCAGTAGGAAGTGTTAGCCAAGGGCAAGGGTGTCCACCGCGAGGTGGAATCTGAAGGAAGCCGGCGGCAAACTCCCGGCCTGACGAACAGGAAGTGCATATAAGGCCAAAGTTGTCCGGATGAGATAGCAACACGAATCGAAGTCCCATACTGCACGGGGACAACATGGTAAATGCAACAGGTATATGGGATGAAAGTTATCGCTCGTACCCGGGGAGGTCTCACGGACGTGCGGACGTTTTTTTTCGGAAGCACGGACAACAGTTGCCGTGAGAAGTCAGCAGAGGTCATAGTAGATACGGACACGAGCCTGCAAAGAAAGTAGGAGGTCTCACGAAGTATCGAAGGACTGAACCTTGCAGTTAGACAGTAAATGAATGTTACCGAAATGATTAGTCAGATGCTCCGATTGGAGGCTCCTTACCAAAAGAATAGGACGGAATCCGAAGGATAGGTAAGAGTGATTGTGTCACGAGGATAACTGAAAACAACGTCAAACACATCATAACCGATGTAAAAGCAAGGAACCGCCTTGGTACCGAACGGTATGCCGGGTGGTGTGAGAGGACAGTAAGGGAAATAATCCCTTACTTCCTACTCGATTGATAAATGCTGGAAACGAAAAATTCGATTATCACGGCAAAGTTAGAAGCACAATGTTCTGCAGCGTTTACTCCCACCGCTGCCCATGGCCATTTGCACCAGGTCCAAGGTAGTCCGGAAAATCACGGGTTTCCCTGCCTTGCGGTCGCGGAGTTTCCACTTGCACCCGACCTTGTGTTTCATAAAACGACTATTTTTCTTTAACAAACCCGATTTTTATCCACTCTTAACTATTTATGGTTTTCAACCACGGTTTGTCCCCGCCCATTAGGAATCCGGGCAGCATTCTCACACATAGGCTACAGGCCTAAAAGCTTATGGCCTGTGTTCGTTCGTATGCCCGATGCAATGGGAATTTAGCTTCAAAACCATCAATTCTTTGCAAAGTTACGCCTAAAGGGCTCCACTAACCCGTCCATACAAAATTCTCCAAAATAGGAACGATGAGTATGTCTGGCCAAGGCAAGAGATCCTAAAGAACTCCGGTATATGGAAAATGGGCCGGTAAAACAATGATGTATCGGCACTAAAATAAATCAAGTATGAAATACAGATTAAAACGGTCGTCGGATGTCAAAAATAACGGTCGTTTCTCCACAGGATGTGAACATCTTCAACTCAAGCAAGCCTTCGGGGTCTCCGTTGGATACCCTGATTTCATCCCCTAAATTTTGGACGTTTGTCCAACCCCAGGGTTGGGATACTATCTGGATGCCGGAAACGCCACCCTTGGGCCAGGGTGGTTGTCCCGGCAGCCACGGATTAGCAGTTGTAAGACCAATCATGGGAGCGTAACCGAATGTAATTGTATTTGAACCGTCGGTAACATTATCAGTAAAGTATATTGGCATATACATCGAGGCCCAAGTATACAGCCCAGCACTCGAATACCCGTTGGCGAAAAACTCGTTGTGGTAGGCGCCTACCGGAATATTACGGCTCTTATTGATAATAATAAAACCAGTGTTAATTGTGGCGGTAACTTGTGATAGGATGCCGTTATTTGACACAAGACCATTTGCTTCCCCCGTCGTAGAATTGATATTTATGCCAGTACCGGCAGACCAAGTTACGCTGCCTGCCGTTGGCACGGAATAGGGCTCCATCGCCGACCCACATAGATATCCGGGTCCATTAATAGGGTATGCGGAATTTATGGCTCTTTCAAGCGCGGAAGGGACGTTCAGACGTCCGGCCCCCAATTCAGAGGACCGTATCCGCCCTACCAAGTACATATTTTCTGATTAACTGAGTGCCCGTAGCTTTACGCCCAAAATAATATGATTATGAAAGAGCGTAGAGACTACATGTTCACCCTTGTCCGCCAGTGGCGCGAGAGCGGATTGACCCGGAATGAATTCTGCCAGCAGCATGGTGTCACCCTTTCCAAGTTTGGTTACTGGATTGCCCGGTTTAAAGAAGACCAATCGGACGGAGGAGGCTGTTTTATCCCGATGGGCTCCTCGGGGCCATCGGGCCATGCTGTTTTATCCGTTATTTATCCCAACGGCGTACGGCTGGAAGTCCCGTCTGCCGACCTGGGATTATTGTCCAGGCTGATTGCCCTTGGCTGATGTTCAGTTTGGGTTCCTCGCACCGTTATTACCTGTACGGTGGCCATTGTGACATGCGTAAATCATTTGACGGGCTCTGCGGGCTGGTGTCCACCGGTTTAGGCCGTGGGGCCACGGGCGGGGATGTGTTCGTCTTTCTGAACCGTCGGCGCACCCACATGAAACTGCTGCACTGGGAGCACGGCGGGTTTGTGCTGTATTACAAAAGGCTGGAGGGCGGCACCTTCCCGCTACCGCAAAGCAGTGGAAAGCACGGTGAGATCGACTGGAGCGAACTGGTGCTGATGGTTGAGGGGATCGTTGTGGAGAAGAGCCGCAGGCGGCACCGGTTCAGCCTGAAAAAAGTGGTTTAAACAATCAAAAACATCGTTTTTTGCTTGCGTAACCCGCTGGTTATTTGTATTTTTATGCCATGCAAGCGGCACTGGAAAACCTGTCAAAAGAAGACCTTTTAAAGGTTATTTCCAGCCGTGACCGGGCTCTTGCCGAGCAGCAACGGATGGTCGATTCCCTAACGCAGGACTCCGCCCACAAGGATGAAAAGATCGATTCCCTCACCCGGGAACGTGACCAGCTCAGGGCCCGTGTAGAAATGCTGCAGCGCATGCAGTTCGGCCAGAGCCGCGAACGCTTTGAAGGCGACCCGGCCCAGATGAGCCTGCCTTTCGATGCTGCACCCTCTGAAGTGGAACAGCAGCAGGAAGAAGTAAAGGAAAAGATCGAATATATCCGTAAACGTCCAAACCACAAAGGGCGTGCAAAACTGCCGGAACACCTTCCTGTCCAAGAGATCGAGATCCACCCCGAAGGCGACCTATCGGATATGGTGTGCATCGGGAAAGAGGTGACCGAAGAACTTGAATGCGAGCCGGCAAAGTTCTATATCAAACGCTATATCCGTTATAAATATGCTGCTAAAAACGGCGACGGTGTACGGATCGGTGAGCTCCCTGAGCGGGTCATCGACAAAGGGATACCGGGAGCCGGCCTGCTGGCGATGATCCTGACCGGAAAATACATGGACCACCTGCCATTGTACCGCCAGAAACAGATCTTCACCCGGGAAAACATCCGGATACCTTCCTCGACCATCGAAGGCTGGACAAAGGAGGCACTGATCAAACTGCACCCGCTGTACGAACAGCTCATCTTCGACACGAAATCAAAAGGATATTTACAGGTTGACGAGACCCCGATAAAAGTATTGGACAGCGATAAGAAAGGCGCCGCCCACCAAGGATATTATTGGGTATACCATGCCCCATTGGACGGGACGGTATTGTTTGACTACCAGCCCACGCGCGGACAGGTGGCCGCAAAGAAGCTGCTGGATACCTTCAAAGGTTATCTGCAAACCGATGGGTATGCCGTCTATGAGAAATATGGCCGCAAAAAGGATGTCACGCACCTGGCCTGCTGGGCACATGCGCGGCGTGAGTTTGAGCGTACTCTGGATAATGACAGGCCCAGAGCAGAGAAAGCGCTTCTTATGATACAGCAACTGTATGCCGTAGAAAGACAGGCCCGGGAGGAAAAGTTGGCTGCCGATCAGATCAAGGAACTCCGGTTAACCGACTCGCTGCCGGTAATCAACGAATTGGGTAAATGGATCTTTAAAGAAATAAAATCCACCCTGCCCAAAAGCCAGATCGGCAAGGCCATGGCTTATGCCTATGCCAGGTGGGATGCGCTATCGGCTTACCTGTATGACGGGAACCTGCAGATAGACAATAACCTATGCGAGAATGCAATAAGACCTGTTGCCCTCGGCCGGAAGAACTACCTCTTCGCCGGCAGCCATGAAGCGGCACAACGCGCCGCCATGATATATTCATTCTTCGCCATCTGCAAAAAACACGAAGCGAATCCCTTCCAGTGGCTGAAATACACGCTGGAAAACATCATGGCCATAAACCACAAGAACCTGAAAGACCTCTATCCGCAGAATTATAAAAGAAAACTCCAGGAATCAAACATGTAGTTCATAGGGGGGATACAGAGGACCAGCCACCCACATAGCTGTACCCACCCGTGCGGTCGGCTGTAGACCGCAGTATGTTTCGTACCCAATTCGGTGAAGCATTAGGGTACACTGTCAGAATAAGCGCGGCCGCCCCAGCAACAGCCGGTGAGGCAAACGATGTCCCGTCTATGGTGTTCGGAGCCAAAGTGTAGTTGTTAGGAGGGGTTGTCGTTACAATATCCGTTCCAGGCGCTGATAAATCTATTCCTGTGCCATAATTGGAAAATGAAGCCTTGTGCCCCGTCCCATTCGTAGCTCCCACACCTATTACGGAAGTGTGGCTTGCCGGGTATGCTACACTCGTATTATCATTGCCGGTAGCAGCACATATAACGCATCCCAAACCACCCCTGCCATTGGTAGCGGCATTGGTGATGGCGTTTGTTAGCGTATTCGTAGGGCTATTCCAACCGAAAGAGCAGTTGATGACATCCGCGTTGAGTTCGCTTTGTTGTCTACACCTGTTGAATGCTTCGACTACCCACGTCTCGTTCGAAATGAAAACCGGACTGCCTGCCGCTGGTGCAAATCCGATCCTTACGGGGATAATCGTCGCCTCAAAAGCAACCCCTGCGATCCCCAAATCATTGTCACCCCTTGCAGCGGCAACGCCCGCGACCTGGGTTCCATGTGTGTCAAACCCGATGGGCATTCCCGTGGGGTCGTAACCCGTAACCATGTTCGGGGCGAGGTCGTCATGATTTGCTGAAACCATCACATCCATAATTGCTATGCGTATACCATCTCCTTTTGACCTTGGCCAGGCATTGGGCATACCAACATTGGGCAGATACCATTGTTCGTCGTAAAAATCATCATCCGGAATGAACTGCGATAGTTTCGCGAGTCTGAAAAAATTGGGTTCAGCATACACAAACTGATCAGATTCATGTAAACCGTTTGCAGCTTCAAGCGCTGTATAGTCGCTTTTTTCCCCAACAGACAGGAGGAAAACACCGTATTCCGGGTCAAACTCATCGACACTAACAATCCCGTATTTCTTTAGGAGATCTTGGTGTTTCTCGGGAGATTCCTTGTCTTTTGTCTGTACAAAGAGTTGGAGGGTAAATGAAATCAGTTCATCCGGGCCGTCGGGCTTGTAGAAAAAATTAATGAATGTAATTTCAGGATTGGTTTCCAAAAGAGTGGCGATTTTGGTTTTGTCCGCGTTTTGCCAACCATCCTTCAGGTGTGCGATAATATATGTGTCAGAGACAAACTCCCGACCTTCGGGATATGATTTCGTCGAATCAAAAACGGAAGAATCCACGTCCAGCTCGTTGAGCAATGCCATTTTCTCCTTCTTTGTTTTCTCAGACTTCAAGCCAATGAGGACGCGGTCGCCCACTGGTAAAAGGTAACGTCTATTGTTCTGGTAATAATAATATACCTGGGTTCTGTCATCGGCAGAAACAAAAATCGTTTTCATAATAGAATTATTTAAAAGGTTATATAATTGTAATTTACTCCTTTTTATAAAATGGAACGATCCTTCCATGAGCGTTCCGCTCCGGATTTTCTTTGTTGAACCGAACCTGGTCCAGGATATAGGTCGGACATGGTTGCTCTTTATCTTTTTTTATCGAATAGGTGATAGTATCCATCGGCTGGTCGCCGATCTGCATATACAGTGTGTCGACTGGCTCCGCGGAACTGGCTAAAATATAAAAATGCGGTGTTTTTCCTTCCTTGATTATCGGGAAACCGGGCTTGAGTTCCCCCGCTATTTTTCTTATTACTTGGATGTCTTCCGCTTCGTAGATAGAACCCGATGAAAAGACCAAGTCTTTCTTCGTTTCTTTATCCAGTATACTGAATCGCAATGTATCCGGCATCATCACTGTAAGGCAATTGGCATCCCTATTTTCGGTTTTGGAACATGATAATTGCTGGAATCCGAATGCAACAATACATACGGCGATCAGAACTTGGTTTTTTGTTTGCATTATCATTCTCCTTATTTTATTGAATTGGTAATCTCCAAAATTAGATAACGAGAAAATGTTAATTCTCGCTACAGCCCCAACAATTGTTCATGGTGAACTCAGGTATGTAACTAATTGAAGAGAAGTATTACCTAGGGCTCAATATTCAAGGTTTATTTATACCTTAAATCCGCAAATAGATAAATAAAAAGAGCCGAAATAGGC
>NZ_JAYKZZ010000029.1:0-101089 GCF_035818675.1 Parapedobacter flavus | reverse complement strand
CTTAAGGTTGGTGGATGTTCCGGGGCGTAGCGGTATCCTCATCCACACGGCAAATGACGCTGCAACGGAGTTGCGGGGCTGCATCGCCCCGGTAACTAGGCATACGGGCGAAGGGAAGGGGAGTTATAGCCGAGTGGCTATGGAGCGGGTGGAGGATGTGGTGTATCCGGTGTTGGCGGAGGGAGAGGAGGTGTGGTTGGAGGTTTTGTCGGCTGACCACGCCGCGTCTGCATACTGCGTACGCTAGGCCGCTTGCGTGGCAGCCTTTCGTGTGGTAGGGGTTTTGGCCGATCGCAATGCGTCTGGGAACTCCGTCCCCTAGGCCGCTTTTGCGATCGACCGAAACGAGTAGGTAAGTGCTTGGTTGGTAGGTGGTAGGACAACGAATGGTATTATTTACTGGAATAGGAAAATTTAAACATAAGAATCATGAAATCAAAAGATAAGGAACAATCAGTTTATGAAAAGATTAAGGAGGCGTTGGGGGTGGTTAGCCAGTTCATCGTGACGGCACCGGTGAAGCTGCCGCCGAAGGTGGTGGCGGTGGCCAGATACGTGGCGCTGGCACTGGGCCTGCTGGAGGCGGTGGAAAATGGTATGGGCAAACAGGAGGATGAAGGCAATGAAAACGAGTAATCTTCAACTCGGCATTGGCACGGGCAGCGGTACGCTGCTCAGTGCCTTTGCATTCGTTAATACGGATGATGTGCTGAAAACGGTGGTGCTGGCCGCTATCGGTGCGGTGGTCAGTTTCGCCGTAAGCTGGGTGCTGCAACGATGGAGGCGGAAGGCGAAATAGGGTTCGCGGTTGTGGGTGATTATATGGGGGGAAATAGTTACCTTAGCTTATTGATAAACGGAACAACATGAAATTCAAGCGATGGGCAGGCACATTATTCGGTATCATCTTGATATCGGTCAATATCAGTTGCGACCAGCTGACGAAGGCCATCGTTCGAAAACAGATATCGCCCAGTGAACAGATTACGGTGATATCGGACTATTTGACCCTCACCAATATCGAAAATTCCGGGGCGTTCTTGAGTATGGGGCAAACCTGGTGGCAACCGCTGAAATCACTCTTGTTTATTGTGCTGCCGACCGTTATGCTCCTGTTGGGGGCATATTACATGATGCGGCTGGGTGGTAAACGGCCCTGGCTCACGCTGGCACTGGGATTTGCCATTGGGGGCGGTGTCGGCAATATGATCGACAGGTGGCTATACGGCTCCGTTACCGATTTCGTACACATCCGGGTGGGCCCGCTCCAAACCGGCATCTTCAACATGGCAGATGTATCCATCATGATCGGTGTGGGGGTTATGTTGCTCTTCACCCTACGGGGCAAGCGGAAAACCCTTATTTCTTAAGGCGCGCGGTCAGCGCGGTTAACATCTCCTGTACCATGTCTTCAAGCGGGTACCGGGGTTGCCATCCCCAGTCGTTGCGTGCACAGCGGTCATCGATTTCCGCCGGCCAGCTGTCGGCTATGCGTTGTCGGAAATCGGGCCGGCTCTGCCAGGTGAATGCCGGCAAATGTTGCTGTATGGCGGTTGCGAGCTGTTCGGGGTGGAAACTGAACGCCGCGAAATTATAGGAAGTACGCACCTTGATGGCCTCGGCAGGTGCCTCCATCAGTTGGATGGTCCCCGCCACCGCATCGGGCATGTACATCATGGGTAATGTGGTGTCGGCAGCCAGGAAACAGGTGTAATCGTCGCCCCGCACAGCATGGTGGAAAATATCCACCGCATAGTCGGTGGTGCCCCCACCGGGGAGCGCCGTGTGGCTGATGAGGCCCGGATATCGGATGCTGCGCACATCAACGCCATAGATATCGTGGTAGTAGTTGCACCAGTTTTCACCCGCTACCTTGCTGATGCCATATACCGTGCCGGGCTGCGTTACCGCATGTTGCGGACACGCGGTTTGGGGTGCATGGACTCCGAAAACGGCGATACTGCTGGGCCAGAACACACGGCATCCGGTCTCTCGGGCAACCTCGAGCACATTTAGCAATCCGCCCATGTTGAGGTCCCACGCCTGCTGCGGATGTTGTTCGCCGCTGGCAGAAAGAAAGGCCGCCAAATGATAGAGGGTCGTAGCCCCGGTATCGGCCACGAGCGAGCGCAACGCGTCGCGGTCCATCACATCGAGTATCCGGAAGTTGGGATCGGTCGTGGCGGGCTGCCGGATATCGGTGGCCACGACGCGTTCGGCGCCATGTCGCAAGCGAAGCGCTGCGGTGAGTTCGGTGCCCAATTGGCCATTTGCGCCGGTAATGATGATCTGTTGTTCCTGCATACGAAATCTGTCAAAAAAATCATGGTGGCCGCACCTGGCCACCATGATTTAACCGAAGTTTAAGTCTTGATCGGGCGACAGCCGGTCATCCATGTGTTGTGCCATTTGCATCACCGGTGTCTCTCGATATCACGCTGCAAAATTCTATTCATTAAAACAAAAACACAAGGGTTCTGTTTTAATTCCGTTAAATTAACGGCAGATGGAATGAAATGCCATGTTTTTTATATCTTTGGATCATCAAGTACAGTGTTCGCCGTTAAAGTAATTGGAAAATTGGTTTGATTCCACTCGATCCCATAGATATCGAATTGTTGCGCATCCTCCAGCGCGACGCGACGCTCTCCAACAAGCAACTTTCATCGCAATTGAACAGGTCTGTCGCGGCCATCCAGGAGCGTCGGCGGAAGCTGCGCGAACAGGGCTACATCAAACGGGTGGTGGCTATTGTGGACCGGAGGAAGATCGACCGCAGTTTGGTCGCCTTTTCGCACGTGCTATTAACCTCCCACAGCCGTGAGGTGCTCCTGGGCTTTGAACAGGAGGTGCTGGCATTTGATGAGGTGATGGAATGTATGCAACTGACCGGTGCATACGACTTTATCCTCCGGGTGGCGGTACGCGACATGGATGCCTACAACCATTTCCTGCGCGAGAAACTGGCCACCCTGTCCAACATCAGTACGGTACAAAGTTTTTTTGTCTTGGAAGAGGCAAAAAACGATACCGCATTCCCCTTGCCATAACGTTGTCACCGCCTAGCCTTTACTTTGTTCCCGGGTTGTTTTTGTAAACCTTTTGTCATAAGATATGTGTTCAGTAGTAGTGGTACGTTTTTTCGCTTGCTATTTGCACTTTTAGTTGTACTTTTGACCAAAATTTAAGAATAGTCAAATGGTAAAAAGATAAAATGAGTGCAGTAGACGATAAACGGAACTTGATCATCGAAGCGGCTTTGAAGCGTTTTTCGCACTTTGGAATCGCCAAAACGTCGATGAGCGAGGTGGCGGATGATCTGAAGCTATCGAAGGCAAATTTGTATTATTATTTTCCCGACAAGTTTTCACTGATTGAAGCCATTGCGTACCGGATTATTGACGAGAGCGACGCGGTCATTGAAAAAGCATTCGATGAAGCCAACGGCACGCTGGAGTTACTGATCCGGATGTTGGAGATGAAGCGGGCATATGTGGAAAAATATTACATGCTCATCCTTAATCTCCACGAGATGAACATCCATGAAGAAAAGTGGAAGGAATTGGCAAAACGGTTGTTCCGCCGCGAAGTGGGAACCATTTCGCGCATTTTCCAACAGGGAATAGACCGTAACGAACTTGTAACATTTGACGTTGCAGATACGTCTGAACTCTATGTTGCGATGATACGCGGGTTAGCGATGTTTTGCGACCATGCCGCGCCGCATGCGCTGGTAGATCGGGATGAACTCGTCCGCGTATTTGAAAAACAGAAACAAGCCGCCGCTATCGTTATTAACGGCCTCCAGAAAAAATAGTGATCAGAAATAACATGAATAAATTAACAATGAGTATGCGATTATTTATAGCCACGCTATTCGCCGGTATCATGGGAATGCAAGTCGTGACGGCCCAAGAGGTGTTGACGCTTAAGGATGCGCTCAATTATGCGCTTGCACATAATGAATCGGTAAAGAAGGCACAATTGGATATTGAGGGTGGTAAACACCAGGTAGCCGAGGTGCGGGCATCGGCATTGCCCCAGATCGAGGCGACCGGCGCACTGAACTATAACCCCGTGATCGGGAAACTGGTTTTCAACGGTAACTCGGTCACCATTGGCCAACCGTGGGATTCTTATGTGGGTGCGCAGTTGAATCAGCAGGTGTTTAACCAGCAGGTGTTCACCGGATTAAAAGCGGCGAAAACGACGGCCGAATTTTACGAATTAAGTGCGGAGCTCACCGAAGAACAGGTCATTGAACTGGTCGCGAAAAATTACTACCAGGTTTTGGTAAACCGCGAGCAATTGAGTGTAATCGATACCAACCTCAAAAACGTGAAGGTTATCCACGGTATCGTGTCTAACCAATACGACAACGGGTTGGCCAAGAAGATCGATGTCGATCGGATCAAGGTGAACATCACCAACCTGGAGAACCAACGCGAGGAATTGGTCAACGGCATCGTGATGCTGGAAAACCAGTTGAAATACACCATGGGTATGCCCATCGAAACAGCGATCGTATTGCCCGAAACCGAATTGAAAGAGGTCCCGTCGGTAGTTGATTTCCCCGACCAGCCCAATCGGATGGATCGCTTGGTGGAACTGAACCTGATGAACAAGCAGTTGGAATTGCTAGACCTGCAGTACAAAGCGTATAAGGCCGAGTATTATCCGTCGCTGGCATTGGTAAGCAATTATACCTACACGGCCATGTCCGATAAGTTCAATTACCTCTATCGGAGCTCCGTGGACCCCATGGCTGCCCGGTTCGGCTCCATGGCCATCGGCCTCACGTTGCGCATCCCGATTTTTAACGGATTCGCTACCCGTGCCCGCATGGGAAAAGCCAAGGCAGACTACCTGAAGGCCGAGCAGGATTTGTGGAACACCAAACAGTCGCTGAACCTGGCGAACGAGAATGCACAGATTCAACTGCGCAATGCGTTGAATACCATCCAGTCGCAACAGGTAAATGTGGCCTTGGCACAGGAGGTATATGCCAGTACCCAGAACAACTACAACAACGGGCTGGCGCCGTTAACCGACCTGCTGGATACCGAGAATGCGTTGACGCAGGCGCAAAACAGTTACACACAGGCGCTGCTGAATTACAAGATCGCAGAAATTCAGCTGAAGAAAGCAAACGGAGAAATCAAATCATTAATAAACGAATAAACATCATCATCACACGTATATGAAACGGATCATCATTACCATCGTCGTCGTTATCGGCTTATTGGCCCTCATCGGATGGGTCTTAACGAATAACAAAAAGGAAAACGAGGCGAAAACGGCCGTCGTTGCCGAAACCGGTGGAGCCATCGTCGTCAAGGCGGCCACGGTAACCCGGCAACCTGTCGTGCTCGACTTCTCGGCCAACGGCAACTTCGCCGCCAACCAGGATTTAACGCTGCTTTCTGAAGTGAGTGGCCGTGTTACCCGCATCTTGGTGGATGAAGGCTCGCACGTACGCAAAGGACAGGTGTTGGCGTCGGTAGACCCCGAAATCCTCACCTTGGACAAGCAGGCCGCCCAGGATGCCCTCCAGAAGTTAAAAACGGATTACGAGCGGTACAAAAGCTCTTTCGAAACGGGCGGCGTTACGCGGGCCCAGTTGGATGAAATCGAGTTGCAACTCAGCAATGCGGAGGTGCGCTTGCAGCAAGCCAACCGGCGGGTAGCAGACGCCACCATCAAGTCGCCCATCAACGGGGTGGTCAACCGCCGCGATATTGAAGTAGGGGCGTACCTCTCACCGGGTACCGAGCTTTTTGAAATCGTGGATTTATCGCAGCTCAAATTGCAGGTAACCGCCAACGAAACCCAGGTGGTTAACCTGAAAGTGGGCAGCAAGGTTACGGTGACCAGTACGGTATTCCCTGCCGAGGAGTTCAGCGGTACGGTACGCTTTATCGCTGCCAAAGCCGATAATACACTCAACTACCCGGTAGAGATCGTTATCGATAACAATTCGTCGGCCGAACTCCGCGCCGGTATGTATGGCACGGCCCACTTCAAATTCCCCCAATCGGATCCAGCCATCCTGGTGCCACGTGGTGCTTTTGTTGGCGGGGTAAACAGCAACCAGGTTTACGTATTGGGCCCAGACAGCACGGCGCTGATACGGAAGGTGATTGCCGGAAGGATCTTTGGCGAACAGGTTGAAATTGTACAAGGTCTGGAAGAAGGTGAAGCCGTGATTACGAGCGGTCAGATTAACCTGGTAGACGGTGCAAAGGTAGCCGCTATGGTCGACTCGACCCAAGGATAACGATGCTCAAGTCTCATATCTCAAGTCTCAAATCTCATCTCTCATATCTTAACTCATGAAGATAGCAGAAATATCGATAAAACGCCCATCCATTGTCATCGTGGTGTTCACCGCCCTGACCCTGTTGGGTATCATGAGCTATTTCTCGTTGAACTACGAGTTGCTCCCCAAATTTACCCCCAGCGTGGTGTCGATCACCACCATCTACCCGGGGGCATCACCCAGTGAGGTGGAAAACACCGTAACCAAGAAAATAGAAGACGCGGTAGCCTCGCTGGAGAATATCAAGAAACTCGATGCGACCTCGTTCGAGAGCCTTTCGTTGGTGATTATCGAGCTGAATAGCGGCACTGACGTCGATTATGCGCTCAACGATGCCCAGCGAAAGGTGAACGCCATCCTGTCCGAACTGCCGGATGACGCCGAAGCGCCCTCGTTGGCCAAGTTTTCGATGGACGATTTGCCCATCCTCTCGCTGGCGGCCACGGGCGACATGGACCCGGCGGCATTTTACGACCTCGTCGATAAGCGGATACAGCCGGTATTGTCGCGCGTGCCGGGCGTTGCCCAGGTGAACCTCATCGGTGGCCAGGAGCGCGAGATCCAGGTCAGCATCGACGCGTCAAAACTGGAAGGCTATGGATTGTCCATCCTCCAGGTGCAACAGGCGATCCTGACCTCAAACCTCGATTTCCCAACGGGAAGCGTGAAAACCGAAAACCAGGATATCCTGGTCCGGTTAGCCGGTAAATACAAATCGGTCGATGAACTGCGTAACCTCGTGGTGGCTACCACACCCACGGGTGGTCAGGTGCGCATCCGCGATGTTGCCGATGTGCAGGACACCCAGAAAGATGTCGAAAAAATCGCCCGGGTAAACCGGGAGAGCGCGTTGCTCTTACAGGTATTAAAGCAATCTGACGCCAATGCGGTGGAAGTGAGCCGCGGTACCCAGGAGTCGATTACCACGTTGATGGAAACGTACAAGGCCGAAGGCCTGAATATAGACATCGCCAACGATAGCTCCACGTACACGCTCGAATCGGCCAATGCGGTTATATTCGACTTGTTTCTGGCGATTATCCTGGTTGCCGTGGTGATGCTCTTCTTCCTGCACAGCATCCGTAATGCGGTGATTGTGATGGTTGCCATCCCGGCGTCATTGATCGCTACGTTTATCGGCATCAACCTGTTTGGCTACACGCTCAACCTGATGTCGCTCCTTGGTCTATCGCTGGTGGTGGGTATCCTTGTCGACGACGCCATCGTGGTGATCGAAAACATATACCGCCACATGGAAATGGGCAAGAACAAGGTAAGGGCTTCTTTTGACGGAGCAAAGGAGATCGGGTTTACCGTTATATCCATTACGATGGTTATCGTGGTGGTGTTCCTTCCCATCGCCATCAGTACCGGCATGGTGTCGGATATTTTACGTGAGTTTTGTGTGGTGGTGGTCATCGCCACGTTGCTTAGTTTGGTGGCATCCTTTACCATCGTGCCGCTACTCACCTCACGGTTCGGTAGATTGGATCGGGTGTCTGATAAGAATATTTTTGGTCGGTTCATCCTCTGGTTCGAAAACCAGCTGCACCGCTTTACCCGCTGGGTAACGGGCGTGCTCAAATGGGCGCTCAACCATAAATTCATTACCCTGGCCACGGTTTCTGTGATGTTATTCGCTTCCTTTGGCTTAGTGGCCGGCGGCTATATCGGCGGTGAGTTTTTCGCGCAGGGCGACCGCGGCGAGTTCCTGGTGCAGATTGAAATGCCCAAAGATGCGTCTATTGAGCAGACCAACCAGATGACGCAGAAAGCGGAAGAGTTTCTGGCGGCCAAGCCGGAGGTGGTTTCCGTAATCGCCACCGTGGGGCAGTCGAACGATGGTTTCGTCGGTACGCAGGCGACGGCCTATAAGTCGGAGCTCACCGTGAAGCTGGTTAGTGGCGAAGAACGTGAAGACCCCAGTAACATCTATGCTGCGAAGTTGAAGCGCGAAATGCAAAAAGTGCTTGTAGGAGCCAAGGTAAAGACCGTGCCCATCAGTATTGTTGGTTTTGCCGAGCAGGCACCGTTCGAAATGGTGGTCATCGGCTCTGACCTGGATAGCGTGCTTACCTACGCAGAAGGGATATTGGATCGGTTGCGTAAAATTCCGGGCACATCCGAGGCCAAGCTCTCGGTAGAGAGCGGTACACCGGAGATTACGGTTGAGGTGAACCGCGACAAGATGGCGGCCCTTGGATTGAACTTACAGACCGTAGGTGCCACCATGCAAACCGCATTCAGCGGGAATACCGACGGTAAATTCCGCGCTGGTGAATACGAGTACGACATCAACATCCGTTTTGACGACTACGACCGTAAAAACGTGGAAGACGTGAGCAACCTGCCGTTTACGAACGACCAGGGGCAGCTGGTTCGGCTGTCGCAATTTGCCAGCATCCATGAAGGGTCCGGCCCGAGCCAGTTGGAGCGGCGCGACAAAAGTACGTCGGTAAAAGTACAATCGCAGGTGGTGGGCCGCCCCGTCAGTACGATCGCCGCCGATCTGGAAGCCCAGCTCGACGAGCTGCGGACACCCAGCGGCGTAAGTTACGTGTGGAGTGGTGAAATGGAACAACAATCCGAAGGCTTCGGTACGCTGGGTATTGCGCTCCTCAGCTCCATCCTGCTGGTTTACTTTATTATGGTAGCATTGTACGATAGCTTCGTGTATCCGTTTGTGGTGATGTTCTCCATTCCGCTATCCATCATTGGTGCGTTGCTGGCGTTGGCACTGACCAACAATACCCTGAACATATTCACCATCCTGGGTTTGATCATGCTGATTGGACTGGTGGCCAAGAACGCCATCATTCTTGTCGACTTTACCAACCACCTCAAGGCGGAGGGTAAATCGACACGCGACGCCCTGATTTTGGCCAACCAGGCGCGGCTGCGGCCGATCCTGATGACCACCATTGCCATGGTATTCGGGATGCTGCCCATCGCGTTGGCCACCGGCCCGAGTGCGGAGTGGAAAAACGGATTGGCCTGGGTCATCATCGGTGGCCTTGTCAGCTCCCTGTTCCTTACGCTCATCGTGGTGCCGGTGATCTACCAGATCATGGACAATATCCTGCACCGCTTCGGGCTGGATAAGAAAGGCCAGCCTATCGAGGAGCTGATGGTGGAGGACTATGTGCATAAAGAGGTAAAAGAATACGAAGAAGAAGGCGTATAGCGGTATCCACCGCAACGTATTGATATCAATGAACGTCCCGGGTGTTTGCATCCGGGACGTTTTTCTGCTACGAATTCTGTATCTTTACCCCCTTGAAAGGAACGAATTACCATGAAGCAATACCTCGATTTAATGCGCCATGTGTACGAAAACGGCGTGGAGAAGCACGATCGCACAGGCACCGGTACCCGTAGCGTTTTTGGCCATCAGATGCGTTTCGACCTGAAGGCCGGGTTTCCGCTGGTAACCACCAAAAAGGTGCACCTGCGCTCCATTATCCACGAGTTGATCTGGTTTTTACGGGGTGAAACCAACATCACATACCTCAAGGAAAATGGCGTGAGCATTTGGGATGAATGGGCAGATGAAGCCGGTAACCTCGGTCCGGTATACGGGTCGCAGTGGCGCTCGTGGCCCACGCCCGGTGGCGGGCACATCGACCAGATCGAAAAGGTGGTGCAGCAGCTCAAAACCAACCCCGATTCGCGCCGCATCATCGTATCGGCATGGAACGTGGCCGAGATCGAAAACATGGCGCTACCGCCTTGCCATGCGTTTTTTCAATTCTATGTAGCGCCGGCCGACCCCGAAAGGGGCTTGCTGAAGCCGCAGCTTTCGTGCCAGCTCTACCAGCGCAGCGCGGATATTTTCCTCGGTGTGCCGTTCAATATTGCGTCTTATGCGCTACTCACCATGATGGTGGCCCAGGTGTGTGATATGGAAGTGGCCGATTTTGTGCATACGTTTGGCGATGCGCACCTCTATAGCAACCATTTTGAGCAGGTGGAACTCCAGCTGAGCCGCACACCGCGGCCCCTGCCTACGATGGTGTTGAACCCGGCAGTGACCGACCTGTTCGCTTTCCGGTATGAAGATTTCGAATTGATCGACTACGATCCCTATCCGCGCATCAAAGCACCGGTAGCGGTGTAACCCCCTGTACTATGGAGCGACCCCTCGTATCGGCCATTGTGGCTGCCGCCGAAAACAACGCCATCGGTAAAGACAACCAACTGCTGTGGCACCTGCCCAACGACCTGCGCTTTTTTAAGCGTACCACCACGGGTCATACCATTATTATGGGCCGCAAAACGTACGAATCGGTCGGCAAACCACTTCCCAACCGGCGCAACATCATCATCACCCGGCAGGCCGGGTATACCGCCGAAGGTGCCGAGGTGGTCCACTCGCTTGCGGCCGCCCTCGAAAGCTGCGCCGGCGAAGACGAAGTATTTATCGTGGGCGGAGCGGAGATCTATCAACAGGCACTGCCTGTGGTGAACCGCATTTACCTTACCCGCGTGCATGTAACACTGCCCGGCGACAGTTTCTTCCCCGAGCTGGATAAGCAACGCTGGCGGCTGGTTTCGGAAGACCACCACGCGGCGGACGACCGGCACGCCTATGGTTATACGTTTGAGATATATGAGGTTAACGCATGACACACGCTCCTGATACCGGAAAAGAACGCCCGCTGGGCGGCTGGTTTTTCTTTGCATTCAAGCTGGTGCTGTGGACGGCCATCGCCTATTCGTTTGCGGCGAATGCGGAAATCTATCTTGAACATCCGCGCTTATCGGGCATCGCGTATGGCGTCAATACATTCCTTACGGGAAGCATCCTCATCGCCATCGGCCGGTTTACACTCATTGCCATTTATCGGCGGCGCAATAAGAAAAACAACCGGGTTCGTGGTAATTATATACTGGGCATTAATCAAATCGCTACCTTGTTGAATATCGTATTTGCCATCCTCGGGCTCATGATTGCTTTCGGCATCAACCCCAAGGAGTTCTTAACGAGCATTACGATTGTTGCCATGGCCATTGCCCTGCTGTTCCGCGATTACATCACCAACATGATCAGTGGGCTGCTCATTATGTTTTCCGACCAGTTTACCATTGGCGATACCGTGCGCATAGACGATCACCACGGGAAAATCACGGACATCACGCTGGCGAATATCGTGGTAACGAACGACGATGACGATGTGGTACTCATTCCCAATAATACGGCGTTTACGACCAACATCATTAACCAGTCGCTGCAGAATTCGCGCAAGCTAACGATTGCGTTCGAACTGCCACTGGCAAGCTCCCGCCAGCACAGCATCCTGGAAGAAGAGATGCGTAACGCACTGAAGTCGTATGGTACGGCCATCGTGCCCGATAGTTTCCAACTCCGGGTAGTAGGGATAGGCAAGGATGCCGTTCAATATAAACTGCAGTTTTCGACCACCAAGAAAGACACCGCGTTGCGTAGGAAGCTGCGTAATGACCTTTACCAGCACATCATCGCGTTTGAAGCCGCCGCGCGTTAAACCTTCCTTACTTTTACGCTTTTCACAAAGTGATGGCTGCCTTTCTCGAGGATCAGGTCGGCACGGAACCGCGTAGGGAGGATGTTTTTCAGCAGGTTGGGCTTGTTGATTTCATTCCATATCCCCGCGGCGGTTTCGGCACTTTGTTTCTCGTCGAGGTCGGCATAGCGGTGGAAGTATGAATCGCTATCCTGGAAAGCGGTTTTCCGGAGCCATTCGAATCGCTGGGTATACCATTCCTGCAGGTTTTCCGGGGAGGCGTCTACATAAATCGAATAGTCGAAGAAGTCCGATACGAATACCCGCGGACCACGGTGCTTGCCCTTTACGTTGACCTGGAGCACATTGATGCCTTCCACGATGAGGATATCGGGTTGCGACACCCATTGCAATTGATCCGGTACAATATCATACACCAAGTGGGAGTATACCGGCGCCGACACCCGTTCTTTGCCCGATTTGATATCCGAGAGGAACCCCAGCAGCAGCCGGGCGTCATAGCTCTCGGGAAAGCCCTTGCGGTTCAATATCCCTTTATGCTCCAGGTAGCGGTTCGGGTACAGGAAACCATCGGTGGTAATGAGTTCTACCTTGGGGTTGCCCGGGGCGAGCGACAATACCTTTTGCAACACCCGTGCGGTGGTGCTTTTGCCGGCGGCCACGCTTCCGGCAATACCGATAACGAAAGGCAGGTGCTTGGTGTGGTTATCGAAAAACGAATTGGTGTGGCCATGCAGCTGCCGGAAGCTATCGATATGGAGCCGCAGCAGGTGGCTCAGCGGGAAATAGACCTCTTCGATTTCCTGCATCGTGAGGGGCTCATTCAGTGCGTTGAGCTTGCGGATGTCTTCGTCGGCCAACACGTAGTTGGGGTGCCCGTTGAGCGTCTTCCACGTCTCGCGGGTTACATGGCGAAAGGGAGAGTACGCGATACCGTTATCCATCTTGGTCATTCCGGTGGGGTTGGTGAAGCCGCAAAATTAATCAAAAAGTGTATTAGTCGGATACATCATCGCTAATTATGGTGTTGGCGACCGCCTTAACCGAGGCCTTTCAGTATCAATTCGCCGGTGGCGGGATTGGTGGCCAATGGCACGTCATACACATCGCAAACGCGCATCAGCATCTGGATATCGGGTTCGTGGGGGTGTTTACCCAGTGGGTCGCGGAAGAAGATAATGGCATCGATTTTCCCTTCGGCTGCCATGGCCGCGATTTGGGCATCGCCCCCTTTCGGGCCGCTCAACTTCAACTCCACCTCCAGGCCTGTCTGCCGGATATACCCTCCCGTGGTGCCCGTGGCGACGAGTTTCGCCTCCTTCAATACGGCGAAGTGATCCTTTACAAATGCCACCATCTCCGGTTTTTTGCCATCGTGCGCGATAAGCGCAATTGTTTGTTGTTGCATCAGTTGATTTTTTTTTATGTTTCTTATAACGAAGGTGTTGCCGTTTAAGCCCTCATTTAGTGGATAAAAACCGCCATGGGCTCTTGGGCTGCGAATCGTCTTTTTCGTTCACTAACTGGGTGACGATCTGGTTGATCAATTCATCATTTTCGCTTACCATGCGGTCGCCCAGAGCAATGAGCTTCTGGATATTGCTGGGGCTGGCCGCGTCGAGCTCTTCCTGGATACTGTGCAGGTTTTTCGGTTCGATGCGGATGTACTGTTTTTCTTTGCCTACCGAACGGTACAGTTGCTCGAGGAAAAAATCGCTGCTCTCGGCGGCGCCGCTCATCATGATGTCTATCAATGCCGGGCCGATGGATATGGCGCGGCTTTTCTTGAAGTGTTCATAGTCGTACGCCTTGCGCGAGCGCCCGGTTCCCAGCGAGAGAATCCATATGTCGTTGATTTTGGTCTGGTTAAACGCTCTTGTTACCTCCACCAGTGCGCTCATGGACGGGTTGGGGGCGAAAACGCCGCCGTCTAACAAGGGATAGCGCGTGCCGCTCATGGACCGTATTTCGGCCACGCTGAAATAGGTGGGGGCCGCAGAAGTGGCCCGGCATACATCGCGCAGGTAGAAGTCGCGGGGGTCGCCCCGGGTTATGGCCGTCTGTTGCCTGAAGAAATGGGTTTTCCGCAGTTCAATGTTGTATGCGGTTACGATACAGGGTTTCAATAGCTCGCTCAATTTGCGTTCGCCGAAGTACGATTCGAGCACATGCTCCAACGTGGTGCTGGGATAGCGTTCGCTCAACAGGCCGAATTTGGCGACCAATCGGCGGAAAAAGCCCGCTTTGAAGATGGCACTGCCGTGCTTTACATAGATATCCAAGGCTTCTTGTGCCGAATATTTCGGGCGTAGTGGGTTTTCGTCGTCGGGGCATAACAGCAGGCAGGTCAATATGCCTCCGGTACTCGTTCCGGCGAAGAAATCAAAATGGTCTACGATGGCAGCGGTAGGGTCGTTGCTTACGCGCTGCAACCGCCGTTCCAACGCCACCAATAGCATACCGGGTATGATACCACGGATACCGCCGCCGTCAATCGAAAGGATTTTCTTCATCGTTTATGCTTTGCCGGTAAACTTAGATAAAGTTGTTTCGAAATACAACATATAATTTAATCGTTTGGGATCACCTTGTTTGTTTTCATGTTAGGGAATAGTTTGATGAATTTGGGTGTATAACTCAAAAATAATTGGCAAAAAGATTAATGTTTAGGTATTAATCTCATTTTAGCCTGAAATTTATCACATAATATCATGTTTTTGGCAGATATATTCGATTTGTATTGGTTTATTTATCAATAAATGAGTTTAACATGAAAATATTTTAATATTTATGTTGTTTTTATGAAATATTTGTACACTTTTGCATTAAATATTGATATAGTTATATATTTCTAACGAATTTTACGACAAAAAAACAAAAGTATGGAAACAAAAAAATCTATTTTACCCTTTCTGGTGTTGGTGGTTGTGACGCTGCTGGCATTTTTCTTTCCGGCGTTGCCGGCCGATAACGCGGGCGAGTACGACGGTGCCGACGTCGCCTGGATGCTCACCTCCACCGCCCTGGTACTGATCATGACGCCGGGTCTCGCCTTTTTCTATGGCGGCATGGTCAAGAAGAAGAACGTGATCTCTACCATGTTTCAAAGCTTTATCTGTATGGCTGTGGTTGCGGTGATATGGGTGGTATTCGGTTTCAGCCTGGTATTCGGTGAGTCGATTGGCGGCATTATCGGCAATCCGGCTACCTATTTCATGTTTGAAGGCGTGGTTGGCGGTCCCAATTGGCCCGGCGCACCCACCATCCCCTTTGCGCTGTTCGCCATGTACCAGTTGAAATTTGCCATCATCACCCCGGCGTTGATTACCGGCGCTTTTGCCGAGCGCATCCGGTTTAAATCGTACGTGTTGTTCCTCGTGTTGTTTTTCGTATTCATTTATGCCCCGTTGGCACACGCCACATGGCATCCCGATGGCTTACTGGCCGGTATGGGGGTACTCGACTTCGCGGGAGGCACGGTGGTGCACATGTCGGCAGGCGTAACGGCCCTGGCATCTGCCCTATACCTTAAACAAGGCAATGGCTCAAGCGGCTCGAACCCTGCACGGGTCACCTATGTGATGCTCGGCACCGGATTGCTTTGGTTCGGTTGGTTTGGGTTCAATGCCGGGTCTGCATTCGGAGCAAATGGATTGGCTGCATCGGCTTTGGCCACTACAAGCACAGCGTCCGCCGCGGCGGCACTCGCATGGATCTTCTTCGACGCCGCACGGGGTAAGAAACCAACCGCGATAGGTGTCTGCATCGGCGTGGTCGTGGGCTTGGTAGCCATCACACCAGCAGCAGGATTTGTTACGGTAAGCCATTCACTGATTATCGGCGTTGTGGCTTCGGTTATCAGTCGGCTCGTGGTCGAGTGGCGCACACATTCGCGGGTAGACGACACCCTCGATGTTTTTCCGAGCCACGGCGTGGGCGGTATGGTAGGCATGATCCTTACCGGTGTTTTTGCTACCCATACCATCAATGAGGTGGTCACAACCGATGGGCTATTCTTTGGCCAAACAGGACTATTCGTAGCCCACTTAATCGGGTTGATCGGTGCAGTAGCCTTTACCTTCATCATGGCGTTCGTGCTATTGAAGGTGACCGATTCGGTCAGCAAGCTGCGCGTCTCCGTAGAAGAAGAGGAGCAGGGGCTCGACATCACGCAACACGGCGAAAGCCTTTAAGTACTCAACAAAAACGGTTGAATGGGATAGCGGGGCATGAGCCATGCGCTATCCCGGATCCAACCGATGGTTTAACTGCTTTACTTAAGATGGCCTGGAAACTATGCTTAAGACAAAGCGAGCTATGTATACAAATATGAAAAAAATTTTTATTGCAGGAAGCCTTTTACTCGCTGGATTCGCAGCATCGGCTCAAGACGAATCATTAACCATCTCCGGTTCGGTTGATGCCTATTATAAATACGACTTTTCGGGTTACAAAGATGGCGATGGCCTGGGCAACATCCCGACGTCATTTGCCAATGAGCAGAATTCCGTTTCGCTGGGCATGGTCAACCTCATCGTCGGTAAAACCGTGGGCAAGGCATCGTTCGTCGGCGATGTGTCTTTCGGGCCCCGCGGCGGGTACCAGTCGCTGCTCAACGGTGGCGATGGCAATTCCTTCCACATCCAGAACCTGTATATGAGCTATGCCTTTACGGATAAGTTCTCCATGACCGCGGGCTTTATGGGCACCTTTGTGGGCTACGAAGTCATTTCACCCACCGGAAACTTCAACTATTCCACATCCTACCTGTTTTCTGCGGGCCCGTTCCAGAATGCGGGTATCAAAGCGGAGTATGCATTTTCGGACCGGGTAGGGTTGATGGTGGGGTTGTTCAACGATTGGAACGCCTACCAGGATTTCGACGGGGTGTCTGATTTCGGCGCACAGCTGTCGCTCACCCCGGTGGATGGGTGGGATGCCTATATTAACTTCCTGACCGGCAGTACCGGCACCATCGTTGACCTCACCACGGCATACCAGGTGACGGATGCATTCAAAGTAGGGCTCAATGCGGCCGACTTTTCCGATGCCGGCGATACCGACGGCGGATATTCCGGTGGTGCATTGTACCTCCAGTACGGGTTCTCGGAGGCGTTTGCCCTCGGTGCAAGGGGCGAATATTATACGGAAAAAGAAGACGGTTGGGCATTTGTTCCCGGCGGTGAGTCGGTCGTGGGCTTAACCCTATCGGCCAATGTGAAAGCCGGTCCGCTGACGATGATTCCCGAATTCCGGCTAGACAATGGATCGACCGAACTCTTCTATAAAAACGCGGACATGGATCCGACGAAAAGCGCGTCGCAATTTTCATTGGCGTTGGTTTACGCATTCTAGTAGCTCCGGCTACCAGGTTGCTGACACATGAATGGACGACCCAACGGGCCTAAAAACCTGTTGGGTTTTTTTGCGCCAGAATGTCCTGCCATCCTGACGTTCGGGCGCTGTTGGAACGTATATTGTATGGTGCCGTATAGCTAATAATTTACAGTTTATTCTATAGTTAGTGATATATGAAAAAGGAAAAAGGCAACATATCCATCCACACCGAGAACATCTTTCCGGTCATCAAAAAATTCCTGTATTCCGATAATGAGATTTTCCTGCGCGAGCTGGTGTCTAATGCCGTTGACGCTACGCAGAAAATCAAAAGGCTGGCTTCATTGGGCCAGTACAAAGGGGAGCTGGGCGACGTGACCATCGATGTGGCGTATGACGAAAAGGCCAAAACCATCACCATTTCAGACCGTGGTATCGGGATGACGGGCGAGGAAGTGAAGAAGTACATCAACCAGATTGCGTTTTCGGGCGCAACGGAGTTTGTTGAGAAGTTCAAGGAGGCGAAAGACGCCAATGAGATCATCGGCCGCTTTGGCCTTGGTTTCTATTCGGCATTCATGGTGGCCGACGAGGTGGAAATCCAAACGCTTTCCCATCAGGAAGGCGCCGAGCCGGTCCGTTGGGTGTGCGATGGCAGCACATCGTACGAGCTGTCTAAGGGAACCCGCACGGAGCGGGGCACCGACATCATCCTGCACATCAACGAAGACTCCGGCGAGTTCCTCGAAAAGAGCAAGCTACAGGATATCCTCGAAAAGTATGGCAAATTCCTGCCTGTGTCCATCCGTTTCGGAACCCGCACCACCAGCGAGCCCGATGGCGAAGATGAGGAAGGCAAGCCCAAGTATAAATCGGTAGAGGTAGACAACATCATCAACAACACCAATCCCGCCTGGACGAAATCGCCTTCGGAACTGAAAGATGAAGATTACCTGGCCTTCTACCGCGAGCTGTATCCGTATTCGATGGATGAACCCCTGTTTTGGATACACCTCAATGTAGACTACCCCTTCAACCTTACAGGCATCCTGTATTTTCCCAAACTGAAGGAAAACTTCGAGGTACAAAAAAATAAAATCAAGCTTTATTCGCGCCAGGTGTTCATCACCGACGAGGTGAAAGACATCGTGCCCGAGTTTCTGATGCTGTTGCACGGGGTGATCGACTCGCCGGATATTCCGCTCAACGTATCGCGCAGCTTCTTGCAGGCCGACAGCAACGTGAAGAAGATCAATGCCCACATTACGAAGAAGGTGGCCGACAAATTGGCTGAACTGTATAAAGGCGACCGCAAAGGGTTTGAGGAAAAATGGAAAGACATCAGCCTGTTCGTGAAGTACGGGATGCTGAGCGATGACAAGTTCGCCGAGAAAGCGAACGATTTCTGCCTGGTGAAAAATACCGACGACGAGGTGTATACCCTTAAGGAGTACGCCGAGAAGGTAAAGGATATCCAACAAGACAAAGACGGCAATGTGATTTACCTCTATACCAACGATGCGGCCCAGCAGGATAGCTATATTGCATCGGCCAAAGATAGGGGGTATGACGTGCTGGTGATGGATTCGCCCATCGATAGCCATTTCGTGGCCTATTTGGAACAAAAGGCCGAAAAGACACAGCTTAAGCGGGTCGACGCCGATGTCATCGATAAACTGATCCAGAAAGACGAAGCCAAGGAATTGCAGCTGAGCGAAGAGGAAAGCAAAACCGTGGTGTCGCTCTTTGAAAAGGCGATTAGCCGCGATAACATGAAGGTGGAGGTAGAAGCGCTCGGTGAGCAGGAGCTACCCGTTACCGTGACCATCGACGAGTTTATGCGGCGCATGAAAGACATGGCCCAGACCGGCGGCGGCATGAATTTCTACGGTGCCATGCCCGATAATTATAAGGTGACCGTGAATGGGAACCACCCCTTGATCAAACGCGTCCTTTCTTCCGAAAATGAGGAAGAGCAGCACCAGCTGGCGAAGCAAGCCTTTGATTTAGCGCTACTTTCGCGCGGGCTGCTGACCGGAAATGAGCTGACGAATTTCGTGAAGCGGAGCGTGGGTTTAATCGGTTAATTGTTTTTTATAAAACTGTTGTTGGATTGTGGTTTAATTCCTATTTTTGCAATCCAATAACACGGTAGGTATAGCTCAGTTGGTTAGAGCGCCTGATTGTGGTTCAGGAGGCCGTGGGTTCGAGTCCCATTACTTACCCGGTTAATAGTTAAAGCACTTACAAATGTAAGTGCTTTTTTTGTGCCAATCGGTTACCTCCGATAAGTGAGTACCATGCCGCCATTGACCAGTTGCTGGGTGCGGATAAGGGTTAAGTTTTCATGGGCGGTCCGTTGCTTGAAAAGCGGCTGGCCGCTCCCCAATATCACTGGAGCGATTCCAATCCTGTATTCATCGAACAAGTGGTTGTTGATGAACGTCTCAGAAAGGTCCGCACTGCCGAACACATACAGGTCTCCGCTGCCTTCCGTTTTCCGCTTAGCGATTTCCGCGGCGGCGTCCGTCGTGATCAGGGTCGTATTGTTCCAGTCTGCCGACGTCAATGTGCGAGAGAAAACAAGCTTGGGTATTTCGTTCATCAGATCCGCGATTTCGCCCGTTGCATTTTTCCAATGCGCTGCCATGCCTTCGTAGGTTACCCGGCCGAAAACCAGGCAGTCGGCGGCGTGTAGTTGTTCGATGCTCAATTTCTCGAGCTCTTCGCCCCATACTTCATGGAATGGCAAGTCCCAATGGCTTTCGCCCTCGAAGTACCCGTCGAGGGTAATGATGTTCCACATGATTAATTTTCTCATATCATTCATTTAATAATTTCAACCCAGCTAAGCTCGGTAGTAATCCTCAGAAAGCGCGTGGCAAAAACAGACAAATACGGGGTGAAAATAGACAAGATTTGCTAGGTTTGCCAGTAAACAGCATTTATTATCGATGAAATCAAATTTGCCCCGTCCCATATCAGCCACCACGAGTCCTTTCGCGGCATTCACGTTCAACGAACGCTTTCCGTTTATCATCAACCAACTCAGGGCTAACAATCCGCTTTCGCCAAGCCAGCAAACCGATCTCGGCAATCTGCTGGACGAAATAGCGACCGGGGTGGTGCCGCCTGCCGACGATGTATTTTACCCCGAAGACCGGATATATTGGAAAACTTTCCTCGCCGACCATGCGGGAAAAGGGGTTGCGGAGGTCCCCTTTTTTGAAGCGGAGGCCTATATCTATTACCGCATCATCCGCCTGGTAGACCACAAGCATACCGGCCTGGACCCGTTCCATGATTTGAAAGCGGATAGCCTGAAGCATCACCGCGACTTTGCCGAAGCCATGGCCAGTAAGCACATGCAGCAACCGCCTGTTTTCAATGCGGAATATTTCACCGCACTGGTGCATGCTGCGTTATGGGGAAACAGTGCCGATTTGAGTCAGCTGGAAACCAATGATGCACTGATCGATCCAGCCCTTCGGAACAACCTGGTGATTGACGACTCCGCGTTGCTATGCGACTTGATAGCCGCTCCGGCTTCCCGCGAAGTGGATGTCATCGCCGACAACGCCGGGCTCGAACTGCTTTCGGATCTTTTTCTGATCGACTATCTGTTAACGACGGGGCAGGTGTCGCGAGTTAACCTACACCTGAAAGCATACCCCACATTTGTGTCCGATGCCACCATCCGCGACTTCGTCGGCCATTTGGATATTTTACGAGGTTTCCATTCCGAGCCGGTAACACAGTTCGTCGACCGACTGGAAGGCCATCGCGCCGGCGGAAGGCTCCAGCTGCTCGACCATCCATTTTGGAACAGTCCGTGCCACTTTACGAAGCTGCCCCCGGCGATTACACAAGGCTTTAGTGACAATACGGTGCTGGTTTTTAAAGGCGACGCGAATTACCGGAGGCTGTTTGAAGACCGCGAATGGCCTTATACGACGCCGCTTGAGGGTATGTTGGACTACCTGGACCGTCCTTGCTTTTCGATCCGGACGCTCAAGTCGGAAATTGTGCTGGGGCTAACCGAGTACGAGGTACAGCGACTTTTCGAAGCCGATAAAAACTGGATCACCAACGGTAAGTATGGACTTATTATGGGCACTCAGGCATGAACGGTTTTATGCTACGCAATTATCGTTTGTATTTCGAAGTAACTTTAGCTAAGTTTGGTTGTATAATGGCTCGGGAGTGTAATGGCAAATTAAAGTACCGTATATGAACATAAAAGTG
Source organism: Parapedobacter flavus (assembly GCF_035818675.1). Lineage (NCBI taxonomy): Bacteria > Pseudomonadati > Bacteroidota > Sphingobacteriia > Sphingobacteriales > Sphingobacteriaceae > Parapedobacter > Parapedobacter flavus. The sequence goes on along the minus strand of NZ_JAYKZZ010000029.1, from coordinate 79,684 downwards.
ATGATCGGCGTTGTTGTTCTATTGGTTTTGTCTTTAGCATTTATGGCAAGCAGAATGATAAAACGGCCGCAAAACAACGACCAGTCAACGAAAGAAAGTGAATTAAATAAACAGGTAGACAATAAGGATATGGCAAACGGCAAAAAAGTATATATCGCAGGCGGGTGTTTCTGGGGGATGGAAGATCTGTTCAGAAAACAAAAAGGAATTTTAGACACCGAAGTAGGTTACATCGGTGGAGAAAATGAACATCCTACTTATGATAACCATCCCGGTCACGCCGAAGGCATCGAGATTACGTACGATACCACCGAAACCAATTTCAAGCAGATTTTGGATTATTTTTTCCGCATCCACAATCCGACCACCGTTAATCAACAAGGTAACGACATAGGATCGAGCTACCGATCAGCGATTTTTTACCAGAATGAAGAAGAAAGGCAAACCGCTGAAGAAGTGATAGCCATCGTAAACCAATCGAATCGATGGGACGGGAAAGTCGTTACTACACTAGAACCTTACACCAAATTTTGGCCCGCAGAGGATTACCATCAGGATTACCTGGTTAAAAAACCCAACGGTTATACCTGTCACTTTGAGCGGTTCGGAACATTTTTGGATGAAAAATAGAAAGACGCTCATCGTTTCTTTTTTCCAAAGATAAAGCAACAGAAGAGTAGTATGGAGTTGACAAGCGCAGAAAAAGCGTTTGAAATGATAATCGGGATCTCCTTTTGGAGAAATCCGTAATAGACCCATAGACTAACACCGGTGATCAGCACACAGATCGTGGCGACAGACAGATCAGCAGTTTCTCTTGTTTTTAAAACCTTAACTAGCTGCGGCAACATGGCAACGGAAGTGAAAGTTCCCGCGGCGATTCCGATTATATTTTCGTAAGTCATTTATCGCCCGCATTAATTTTTCATGTCGACAATTCGAATGTTTGCATAACAGGAGGGGAGTCAAATTGTTTTAAGGCCGTTGTTGACCAATCAGACATTCAGGTTATTCGTATACGAAACCGCTAAAATTGATATTTTTCGGTGCTCTTCCAGGGAATCGGTTTTTTTTGATACTTTTGGTTGCATGAAAAGAAACCTTTCGTTGCTCGTAACCGCCTTTTTATGGTTTATCCAATCTGCCTCGGGGCAGTCGCCCGATTCGATAGCCGTCGCGACCAAAACGTGGAATGCGACCGTCATCGATAAAGGTGTCGTGTGGAAACACGGGCATTTTGAGGAGCTATTCGGCAGCCGTCAGGACATCAATTTTATCGAAATAGACCTTCGGAAACACCGTCGGAAAATCCGTATTGCGGCCGATTCGGTGCGGCTGGACAGTACGTCGCGAATCGCTGGGGCACACGATGCCATCGTGGCCATCAATGGCGGCTTTTTCGATGTGAAAAATGGTGGTTCCGTCGATTTCGTGAAGGTAGGCGGCGAGGTTGTCAACCCCACACGGAAGCCAACCGACCGGGCCAGCGCCGTGTTGCTGATCACGAAAAGGAAAACCGAAATCCGGCCGGCGTCGGCTATCGACTATGCGCATAGTCAAATACCCAATGTGCTGCTCTCTGGTCCGCTGTTGCTCCAGGATGGTGCTGCCGCCGCGCTAAGTTCAAATCCGTTCAATAATAACCGGCACCCACGTAGCGCCATTGCCATAACGGCCAACCGTAAACTGATCTTTCTTGTGGTTGATGGCCGAAACCGGCAATCGGCTGGCATGAACCTTATCGAACTGACAAACGTGCTGCGGTGGTTGGGGGCAGACGATGCGATGAACCTTGATGGCGGCGGAAGCAGTACCCTCTATGCCAAGGGAGCTACGGAAAACGGCGTGGTGAATCATCCGTCGGACAACAAGCAGTTCGACCATTTCGGCCAACGTAAGGTGGCGAATATCATTTACGTGGCCGATTGAACTAATTAACGTCGGGACACCTGCTATCCTATTGTTTTCCGTCCAATGAATGGCCCTTTGCCTAAGAGGAAATCGATGGCTTTCGCCACATTGCGTTCGATGGTGGCTTCGGTTTTGAGGGATGAGATGTATCGGACGATTTCTTTTTGCATATAGGGGGCGAGTGCATCAAACCGCTCCTTCGCCTGCTTGTTTTGCGCCAGCGCTTCAGCCAACTTCGGATGGGGATGGAAGGAGCGGTCGGCAGGGTCAAATGCAATCTCCATCGTTACGGTTTCACCGATACGTTTTGGTGAGTTTTTGAGCATTTCGGTATTGACATACAGCCGCCAGGATCCGCTGTATTTCACCAGCGTTTGCCGGAAGGGCTTGCCGTTTATAGTGCCTTTAATCGGTATTGGGCTTTTATCTTTTCCGGCTTGGGCTTGGAGGGCGCTCAATATCTTTTCGGGAACGAATACGTAGGGATTGATGCCTATGATTTTCAGATTTGCAGTGAATTTCCACATGGTTGGCCCAATTTCGTCAAGTTAACGGGAAAAAGCAAAAATAGCATAAATTCATACCTTTGATCGGCATTCCGGATAACCGGCTTTGCTCTTTTGATAAAAAAAATAATAAACCGGGTGATCTCTTCCCTAAAAAAGACACATGATAAGAAAGAACACGATCATCATGGCCGAGACACGTAAAGCGGTTTTTACCGCGCTGTATGAAGCAAGTTTTCCGGCGGTTGCGCGGTACATCGCCCAACGGGGCGGTACGCTGGAGGAGGCGGAAGATGTTTTCCAGGATACACTGCTGGTGTACTATGAAAAAGCGCGCGGCGGATTATTGCACCTGGAACGGGGCGAAAAGGAATATATCTTTGGCGTTTCCCGCTACCTATGGGCTAAACGGTATCGCGAAAATATGCGGTATACATCGCTGGATGAAATGGTAGCCGCTTACGATCGACGGGACAGCGAACCCGGGTGGGCGGAACTGCCGGAACCGCAGATTGCCCACAGCCGTATGATCCGTGTATTGCAAACCGCGGGACAGAAATGCATGCAGCTGCTCTCCGCTTTTTATTATGAAAAACTCGATATGGACGACTTGGCTACGCGATTCGGGTTTTCGGGCAAACGCTCGGCAACGGTGCAGAAATTTAAATGCCTGCAAAAGGTAAAACAGTTGGTGAAAGAAAAATCCCTGCAGTATGAAGACTTCGTGGAGTGAATGGCAATGGCGGGAAGATTGCCTGCTGGGTGGTGCTTCCGGTGAACAACGGGCCCTTTTTAATGCGAAGCTGCTCCTCGATACGGAATTCCGCGATGCGGTATACTGGCAGCGGGCAACGTATCACGTTATTCGCGATTACAATCGCGTACAGCTACGTGAGGAGCTGAGGCAGGTGCATCAACGGTTGTTTGCCGACCCTGCGCACCGCACATTTGCGCAGAAGATAAAAGCGCTGTTTACATAATCCCTGATTTTCTAGAAAGTGAAGACATACCCCGGGCGGTGTGAAGCGCAAGCTATGTCCTTTAATTAACATAAATAGTTATATCATGAATCATTACAATGACTTCCGTAAGTATGCGGTGCACCATCGTGGCATCAATGGTTTGGTCGTCGATCAGTATATGTCGGCGATGCACCAGGCACCGATGCCCGTCGCCATGACGCCCTATATCACCGAAGAGCGACAGCTTAACGTGGCGCAAATGGATGTGTTTTCGCGGTTGATGGTAGACCGCGTTATTTTCCTCGGCGAACCGGTAGACGACCGTGTGGCCAACATCATTCAGGCACAGCTGCTTTTCTTGCAGTCGGCAGACGCAAAAAAGGACATCCAGTTGTACATCAATTCGCCTGGGGGATCGGTATATGCGGGACTTGGCATCTATGATACCATGCATTATATTGGTCCGGATGTGGCCACCATCTGCACGGGCGTTGCGCTGTCGATGAGCGCCGTATTGCTCTGCGCCGGCACGAAGGGCAAGCGCGCGGCCTTGAAACATGCACGGGTGATGATCCATCAGACGTCGGGCGGGATGCAGGGTACGGCTGCTGATATGGACATCAGTACCCGGCAGATTCTCAAAGTACAACAGGAGCTGTATGGCATCATTGCCGAACACAGCGGACAACCGTATGAGCGGGTGGACGAGGCTTCCAACCGCGACTATTGGATGACGGCTGCTGAAGCCCGGGATTTCGGGATGGTAGATGAGGTGCTGGGGCGGCGATGACGTCGTTACCCGCGTCAGAATCCATTCGGCTTTTTCCCTTGCGCCGCCGCGGCCGCGATTTCGGCGATACGTTTTTGACGTGTCTCTGGCCGCTTGGCCAATACGACCCATTGCAGAAGCGCTTTCCGGGAAGTTTTGCTCAGACTGTCGAAATAGGTTTTGGAACCATTATGGTCGTCGAGCGCCGCGGCTAAGTCGTCTGGGATGAGCAGTGCTTCAACGGTGTCGAGGATCGTCCACGAGCCGTTTCGCTTGGCCGTTTCGACGCAGTCCAACCCCGCTTGCTCCATTAGTCCATCGGCAATGAGCCGTTCCACTTTTTCTTTGTTGATCTTTGACCAGGTACCGGTGGGTTTCCGCTTACTGAAAAACTGTATGCTCCGATCATCATCGAGTTTCTTTTTGATGCTGTCTATCCAACCGAAGCACAGGGCTTCGTCGACCGCATCCGTCCAGCTAATCGTGGGTTTGCCGGTGTGCTTTTTGTACTGGATGAGCCATATGCCTTGATGCGTGCCGTGGTTTTCAAGGAGCCATTGGCGCCATTCGGTGTTGGAAGCTGCGTATATCGTTTCGTAGTCCATAGGATTTTTAGTTTGTGAATCATGGATAGGACAAAGGTATAATTATGTGGTGACAACGTTATGTCCTTAGCTTTTTCTTAGGATGTCGGCTGGTATGGAAGATATGTAGAATGTATACCAGTTGCTTTTCTGGCATATATTCATAAACGATAACAAAAGGGAAGGATGATACAACGTATTGACGATAGGAGCCAACTTTTACAGGAAATAGATGGCTATTTGGAGAACAGTCGTTGCTTTATTTCGGTAAAGGCTACGCCTTTGTCCCTCCCAGATTTTAAGTCAGCCGAACGCTTATCCAACGCTTGCACCTTTAATTCATCCTCCCACCAATTTGATGGGTTGTCTGCATGGATGGAATAATTTAATCCCAAATTGTCCAATAGGGCTCTGACTTTTTGTTCAGCACCTTGGTCATCAATATTTACGGTCAGTGTCGTCATCGCTTTTCTGTTGCCTAACAAAGGTAGCAGTTATTGTTTTGGTTTGCAAATGAAGGCATTTGAGTTGATAACGGTAATTGTGTGTCTTTATCGCGAAGTGTGTTGAAATTCTAGCTTCTTACCGTCCGTGAAATATTTGTTTTGAGTTATCGGTTACTTAAAACCGCCAAACACCGGCATCTTTGTCGGGTACGCTTCCCTGCGGGTGCTGAAATCCTTGTACTTATCACGGATATACATGAGCAGGTCATAGTCGGAAAATCCGTGCAACTGTTCATAGGTAGGCCTGAAAAACCAGTGGAAAACATCCAGCTCCGCGTCGGAAATATCCGTTTGCGCTTGGATGAGCTCCTTCGTATAGCGGCGGTCTACATAATCGTCGTGCTCATCGCGGATGAGTGCAGCCTTTAATACCTTGCTCCGTTTCTGCTCGCGCGAAAAGGAGGCAAAAAGCATGTTGAGGTTAATGCCAATACCCATTGGGGCGAGGGTCAGCGCCTGCCACGGCTTCACCGGCTTGAAGTTGAATTGATCGGCGTATGCATCCCGCATCCATAGAGAGTCTTTCACCGAGTTGCGCCGGCCCAATACCCGTACCTCCGCGAGGCCGATGGTTTTGCTTAGCAACGAAATGTAAAGCAGTGTATCGGGGGGAGCGTAGAGGGTGAGTGATGCCGGCTCGTAGCCCATATGCGAAACGGAAATGGTGATAGGGAAGTTGGTGAAGCCCGTGATGCCGAAACGCCCGGAAGCATCGGTCGCTGTACGGCGATTGCCTACCGTGATGTTGGCGGCCCGGACCGCCTGGCCAGTCTCCCCGTCGCGAACCACACCGCCTAGATACTGCGCCTGTGCCCGCATGGGCAGGGCGCTGCAAGCCATAAGCAAATAAAATAATATGGAACGATGGCTATCACGCATTCGGGGGGTAAAGGTAATGGTGGTATCGCTTATATCCAGCGGTTTTAACATTTGTTAACTAACGTATTGCTTTTTATCTTTGTTGTGCTTTACCTCATCAGGGAAAAATTGATAGTTACCGATTTCCAAAAATTTTGCCTACTTTCGGGGCCTTAAACAAACGATAACTAAGAGAATACCATGAGTTTAAAAGATTTTAAAGGAGTTGTCACCGGCGATGCCGTACAGGAATTATTTGAGATCGCGAAGACACATAAATTTGCCTTGCCCGCTGTGAACATTATCGGTACGGATTCGATAAATGCCGTAATGGAAACCGCCAAGGCGGTAAATTCCCCTGTGATTATCCAGCTGTCTAACGGCGGTGCACAATTTTACGCCGGGAAGTCGATGAACAACGACGGGCTGAAAGCGTGCGTACTCGGTGCCGTGTCTGCGGCGCATCATGTGCATCTGTTGGCCGAGCACTACGGTGTAGCGGTGATCCTCCATACCGACCATGCGGCAAAAAAGCTGCTGCCTTGGATTGATGGCATGCTTGACCATGGCGAACAATTCTTTAAGCAACACGGCAAACCGCTGTTTTCTTCGCATATGCTCGATTTGTCTGAAGAGCCGATTGAAGAGAATATCGAGATATCGAAGCAATACCTCCAGCGGATGAAGCCGCTGGGCATGACCGTGGAAATCGAACTCGGCGTAACCGGTGGGGAAGAGGATGGCGTGGATAACACCGATGTAGACAGCTCCAAATTGTATACCCAACCCGAAGAGGTGGCCTATGCCTACGAGGAACTGGGCAAGGTAAGCGATAAGTTCACCGTGGCCGCAGCCTTTGGAAACGTGCACGGGGTATATAAACCCGGCAACGTCAAATTGCAACCTGTTATCCTCCACAATTCGCAGGAATATATCCGTGAGAAATTCGGCCTATCCGCTGAGAAGCCGGTAAACTTCGTTTTCCATGGTGGATCGGGTTCGGCTCCGGAAGAGATTGCTGAAGCCATCTCCTATGGTGCCATCAAAATGAACATCGATACCGATATGCAATGGGCATTTTGGGACGGTGTACGCGGATACTACCAAGCGAATGAGAGGTACCTGCAAAGCCAGATCGGCAATCCCGACGGAGCGGACTCACCAAACAAGAAATATTATGACCCCCGCGTATGGTTGCGCAAAGGCGAAGATGCTTTCGTGAAACGCCTGACGCAAGCATTTGAAGAGTTGAATGCAGTGGATGCGAATAGCAAACTGTAGGCGAGCAACACCTCTTTCTATATCGAATACGTTAAAAATACCCAGCACTGGGTATTTTTTTTGGACCGAAGTGGGGTAGCTTTGACGTCAATTAGAAACAAAAAACCGTATTACGTCTTTCGAATATAGGCGGACTACAAAAAAATGTCAACCATGACGCGTCTTACCCCAATTTCATTCATCTTTTTTATCGCGGTGTTTTTACTTATCGCCATCAAGGGCTGTAAAAAGGATACCCCGCCGCCTGCACCTACCGAAGAGGAGTTGCAGGAGGAGCAGCTGACGGCGAATGCGGAATACAACGGTAGCATCCTCCCCGGTGCGGGCAATTTTTTTGTGAACGCCGACCTGCGACCCAGTCAGGCCGTGCAGCAGGTGGGCGCACTGTCGCTGGGGGGCGATTCACTGGTGTTACTGGGTTCAACGGATGACAGCGGCAACGTGGAGCTGGTGCACTCGGCGGGACTTGTTCGCGGCGGTAGCACTTCGGGGGCGCTTGTACAGGTCTCGGCCGGTGGGGCCGTCTCGGTATCGGCCATGGATGAAACAGCGCCCGTTGGCCCTGTGTTATCCTTGCGGCGGGTGAGTGAATCGGGTACCAAGATTTCCCTGCGGGAGTACAGTGATGACGGTGCTTACAAGACCTTGGCCAGTGGCTATTACGAAAACGGTGAGTTGCAGGCAGGGGTATTGCTGATGGATGCGAACGCCACACGGTCCGCCAGTAGCGGTTGCCCGCTGCCGGAAGGTGCGGGTGGAACCTATGGCCACCTGACGGATTTGGGCTATATACAGTGCATGCTGGAATACGCCATGGGGGAATCGGCATCGTTTCTGGCGGACTATATGTCTGCCAGTGGCGCGCATGGGGAAGCTGTTGGTGACTTGCTGGAAGCCGCAGACCGATTGCTGGCGACGTTGGACGGACTGGATCGACTGGATGAACTGCGGACATACGAGCAATCGCAAGGAAGTCGCTATGCGGGGCTGGTGGATGCGTACAATGCCGCATCGCAGTCCGCAGGCGAAACGGCGACCGTGCTGAAGCTGTCGCCGGAAGCACCTTCCTACAGCGAACGTGACGGTGGGGTGCTATCGTTCCGTGTCGTTGTGGTCGATACGGAGGAGGGAGATACTTCGACCGGTGAGCCGGTATACGCAAAGGTACGGCTGGCTAGCGCTGACGGTGCGACGGTTTACTTCGAGGAAGTGCGGGCGGTTGACACCGGGGCCACAGAGATTCGATTTGACCCGCGACAGATGGAAGGTTATGGTGAGGTAGAGTCGCTGACGTTCAGCTACGGACTGGTGTCAGACGGCGCGCCAGCTACGGTAAACATACCGATAACGTATACCGTGCCGGATAAAATCACCATAAAATCAGGGAATAATCAGGAGGTGAAGATGTTGCAAGAGGTCCCGGAATTATTGGAAGTGACCGTTACAGCAACCGATGGACTCCCTATAGAAGGCGTGCAGGTGATTTGGAAGATAACCAAGGGTGGAGGACATTTTGGCGGCAATGCTTCGGCTTCAGTGGAAGCAGCTACCGGTGAAAGCGGCATTGCCCGGGCACCGGTTAAATGGCAACTGGGCAGGAAAGGGGATCAGGAGGTCAGCGCAACTGCATACGACAAAGACGGATCCGTTATTGATGAAACCACATTTGTCGCTTTTGTATACCAACCAAAACGGGAGTTGGTTTACTTTACCGGCCTTGACGATCACAATGGTGTTCCGCTTGATGAACGTACACCCGTAAAAATAATTGGAGCGGGTGAGCGCTTCGAAGCGTATCATAATGTAGCATACGCATTTCGTGTGAAAGAAGACGGTGAGTTTGTGCATGGTGGTCGGGAAATATTGACGGCATTCACGGACGGAAAAGGGCCTTGGCAACAGCGGTCGGGTGATTCCTTTTTTTTGGAAGACTATGCGATAGGCTATATTAATGGACAGGGATTATTAGATACCCTTCGTTTTGATGTGGTTGTTAAAAACACGTTATATGACATGGTGGTAGGCCGAATATTACGGCAACGTTTCCTGAATGGTGATATCACATACTATCAATTTAATAAAGGTGGAAGCGTATCCATCTATCATAATAACAATATGCAGACCGAGACCAAAACATATGTGCTGACCATCGATGAACCTGTGGGACAGCGCGGGAACCTATTCGCGAATTCGCATACGTTGTGGTTTTGCGAAGACTACACCTACCACGAACCCAATATCGGTGTGGTCTATATTGGGGCAGAACGGGGCAAAGGAATCAGTGACTATGACCTAAGCATGGGTATACAGCGGCTCTATGTGAATGAAAACGGTAAATTGACTTTTAACGATGGGCTAAGTCGGGGCTGTGTAGACTACTTGCTAGAATGGGCGGACTGATGGCTTTCGACGGTTGTACGCACCCGGTTGATTGCCAGGACCAATGATCGGTTTACGGCTCGGTGCGGGTAATTTTTTGTTGCACGCTAACGGTTAACGATTCACAATAAAAAAATAGCAGAATGCCGCAGAATTCCCTAATTTGCGGGCCTTGAAAAAATTGCTAACCGTTAAAACAGTAAATAAAAACAGTCGTTCCGACTGCAAAACCTTATGGAACAGCTTATTAAGGCCGTTAACGACGTGGTGTGGAGTGACGCGCTCGTTGTGCTATGTATCGGGGTAGGGGTATATTTCTCGTTCGCTACTGGATTTCTACAGGTCAGGTACCTGAAGGATATGGTAAAGCTGCTGTTTAGCGGTGGCTCATCTACTAAAGGTGTTTCATCCTTCCAAGCTTTCGCCCTGGCGCTGTCGGGTAGGATTGGTACCGGTAACATCGCGGGTGTGGCCACGGCCATTGCCATGGGTGGGCCCGGTGCCGTATTCTGGATGTGGCTCATCGCGTTCCTGGGGGCATCGTCGGCCTACGTGGAGGCGACACTGGGCCAGATATACAAGGAAGTGAAAGATGGACAATACCGTGGTGGTCCGGCGTTCTATATCGAAAAGGGACTCGGCGTAAAATGGTACGCGGTGGCTTTTGCCATCGTCACCATACTGAGCACGGCGTTGTTTTTGCCGGGCGTACAAAGTAACAGCATTGCGCTGGGCGTAGAGAATGCATTTAATATCCCGGTGGAGTATACGGGTATTGGCCTCGTTATTTTGCTCGGCCTCATCATCATCGGCGGCGTGAAACGCATCGCGAAGGTAGCCGAGGTGGTGGTGCCCTTTATGGCGGGTGCCTATATTCTTACTGCGCTAATTATCATAGGAATGAACTTCCAGGATATTCCAGCCGTTTTCGGACTGATCTTCCGTTCAGCTTTCGATTTCGAACCGGCTTTTGGCGGGATGCTGGGCATGGCGATATCGTGGGGGGTGAAGCGGGGTATCTACTCCAACGAGGCGGGGCAGGGTACCGCACCCCATGCGGCGGCGGCGGCCGAGGTGAGCCATCCCGCCAAACAGGGACTGGTGCAGGCATTTTCGGTGTATGTGGATACGCTTTTTGTATGTACGGCGACCGCACTCATGATTTTATTTACGGGGGCATATAATGTGCAAAAGCCGGACGGGGGGTATGTCGTTGAAAACATACCTGGGGTCCAGATTGGCTCGGAATTTACGCAACATGCCGTAGCACATCATTTCCCCAGCATCGGCGCCGGGTTTGTGGCCCTGGCATTGTTCTTTTTCGTGTTTACCACCATCATGGCTTACTACTATATGGCAGAGACCAACCTTAGCTACCTTGATAAACGGGGCAAGCAGCGTTGGGCGGTGTGGGCACTTCGGGTCCTCATCCTGTTTGCCACCTACTATGGTACCGTCAAAACAGCTGAAATGGCATGGACCATGGGCGATATCGGGGTGGGAATGATGGCATGGCTCAACCTGATAGCCATTATCCTGCTACGTAAGCCGGCATTGAAGGCGCTCAAAGATTACCGCCAACAGCGGGCCGAAGGGAAAGACCCGGTGTTCAACGCCGACGAGTGGGATATTAAGCATGCCGACGAGTGGTCGAAACGAAAAAATGGGTAGATTTCGTATCTTATACGTACCTTTGGCCCATGCCAGAAAAAATTATTATTCTTGATTTCGGCTCCCAATATACCCAGTTGATTGCGCGGCGGGTGCGGGAGTTGAATGTATATTGCGAGATCTACCCATATACCCATATTCCCGAGTTTGATACCTCGGTGAAAGGGGTTATCTTCTCGGGGAGTCCGTATTCCGTGCGGCAAGATGACGCGCCGCAGATTGATTTCCAGTCCATCCAGGATCGGTTTCCGCTGCTGGGGGTATGCTACGGCGCGCAATACGTGGCACAGCATTCGGGTGGCGCGGTGGTAGCGTCTACCATCCGCGAATATGGCCGGGCGAACCTTCATTTCGTAGACCACAACAGCCCCTTGTTGGCTGATATCCCGGCAGACTCACAGGTGTGGATGTCACACGGCGATACCATCTCGTCCATTCCCCAGGCTTTTGACGTCATTGCCAGCACCAGTAAGGTAAATGTAGCTGCATACCACGTTAGGGGTACACAGACCTATGGTATACAGTTCCACCCGGAGGTAACCCATAGTACCGACGGCACAACGTTATTGAAGAATTTCGTCATCGATATTTGTGGGTGTACGCCGTCATGGACAGCGGATGCATTTGCAGAGACGACGGTGGCAACGCTGAAGGAAAAGCTAGGTAACGACCACGTGATCATGGCCTTATCCGGTGGGGTCGACTCGACGGTAGCGGCAGTATTGTTACACCAGGCCATCGGAAAAAACCTGCATTGCATATTTGTAGACCACGGACTATTGCGGAAGAATGAGTTTGAGCAGGTGCTCGAATCTTATCAGCACATGGGACTCAATATCAAAGGTGTAAACGCCAAAGAACGGTTTTACAAGAAACTGGCAGGCGTGAGTGAGCCCGAACAGAAACGTAAAATCATTGGTGCTGCCTTCATCGACGAATTCGATGACGCCGCACACGCGGTACAGGCGGAGCTGCCAACAGGCGTTGAAGTGAGGTGGCTCGGACAGGGCACCATCTATCCCGACGTCATCGAGTCGATTTCGGTAAACGGACCCTCCGCTACCATCAAATCACACCATAATGTAGGCGGGCTGCCCGATTTCATGAAGCTGAAAGTGGTAGAGCCGCTCAACACCCTTTTCAAAGACGAGGTGCGCCGGGTGGGCAAAGCACTGGGCGTGGCACCGACTATCCTCGGTAGGCACCCGTTTCCGGGCCCCGGTCTCGCCATCCGTATACTGGGAGAAATCACCGCCGAAAAGGTACGGATTTTGCAGGAAGCTGATGATATCTATATCCGGAACCTACGGGAATCCGGCTGGTACGATCAAGTATGGCAGGCGGGCACGATTTTCTTGCCGGTGCAGTCCGTAGGGGTGATGGGCGATGAGCGTACCTACGAGCATGTGGTGGCACTACGCGCCGTTGGATCGCTCGACGGGATGACGGCAGATTGGGTACACCTGCCCTATGAGTTGTTGGCCAAGATATCAAACGAGATAATCAATCACGTAAAGGGGATAAATAGGGTTGTATATGATATTAGTTCGAAACCTCCGGCTACCATTGAATGGGAGTAAGTGCCTGTTAGGCTTATCGGTATTGGTGTTGTTGGCGGCATGTACGCCGAAGGTGAGGGTGCTTCGGGCTCCGGGTAGCAAGGAACCCACCGAAAAAACGGAGACGCCCACAAAGAAAGAAGATACGGTGGCAAAGCCGGAAGAAGAGGAAGTGGTAGATTTTAACCAGATTGCTCTGCTTTTACCATTTGAGCTCGATAAGGCCAACCCACACGCACCAAGTGCCGCGGATATCAAGCGGTCGGCACTGGCGTTGGATTTCTACCAAGGGTTTAAGGTCGGCCTGGATGCGCTTTCCGCCGAGGGTGCGAATTTCAAACTGAACGTATTGGATACCCGCGATGAAGCGAGCGAGAATGTTCGTGTCGCCAAGTTGGCCGAGGTACAGGATGCTGCGCTGGTAGTAGGACCTGTATATCCGAAGGAAATCCAGGTGTTTGGCTTTAATGCGAAGCTCGACCAGGCTTTACAGATTTCACCTTTGGCTGCGAGTATGCCATCGGAGTTTAATTTTCCCAACTTGGTCACCATGACCGCACCCCTTCCGGTCCATGTCCGTGCTTTAGCAGTCCACATTGCCGACCAGTACCAACAGGGCGACGTGGTGATTTTCTACAGAACACCCGATGAAGCGAGCAAGCAACTGCTGGTACCGCTTAAATCGGAGATCCGTAAACTGAAAAATGGTAATATCCAAGTAGTGGAAGTGGAAGATGAGCCGAGCCTCGAAAGTCGGGTGCATTTGGAGGGTAGGAACTTAATTGTATTGGCAACCACCAATAGGTATGAGATATCTCCGATTTTAGCGCAGCTAAGGCGACTCCAGGAGGAACTGTCATACGATATCCAATTGTTCGGTCACCCCAGCTGGTCCAAGTTGGGCTTCGATGCAGAAGACGGGCTGGCAGCGCTCGATACCCGCATCACCACATCCTATTATATCGACAAAGATGCCCCCGGGGTGCGCCGGTTCAATCAGCAATACCGTAGTGAGTTTGGTATATCGCCCACCGAATTTGCCTATAAGGGCTACGATGCCGCCTATTATTTCGGTAGCCTGCTCGTGAAGTATGGTCCCGATTACCGGCTGCATTTGGAAGATACCGCTTATGAAGGGTTGCATAATACGTTTAATTGGGAATACAACGCTGCTTGGGGCTATGTGAATAATGCCATTTCCATTTTGCAGTACGGCAGCGGAGGTTTCCGGCCGATCAAGTAAGCCGATCAAGTAAACTACCTCCTATGGTTTCGGAAAAGCGGGTGCGGCAGCAAATCCAGACGGTTGAACGCCTGCTCCATGAATATGCAGAAGAAAGTGGCGTGCCGCTGGCCCGCTTCCTTAGCGGGTTTTACAAGCGTAACCGGCAAATGGGGAGCAAAGACCGACGAATGGCGTCGCGGCTGGTTTACCATTATTTCCGTTTAGGAGACGCCGCCCGAGGGGAAACGCTGACCACTCGGTTGGCGATGGCTGATTTCCTGTGCAGCGATGACAGCGCGGTGGCTTCCATTTTCCTGCCCGAATTTGATGCACACCGCCAAGCCGACCTTTCGGAAAAAATTTCATTGTTGGAGGCCGATACCACATTTCGTCTGGAAGACGTTTTTCCGTTCCGACAGTTCCTTTCGGCAGGCATAGACCGCAAACGGTTTATAGAAAGTCTTTTTGTACAACCCGACTTATATATTCGGTTGCGGCCACCTTATCGTGATGAGGTGATAGCAGCGCTGGATACCGCCGGAGTTGATTACCGGACGGTGGGACCTTATACCGTGGCGTTACCCAATGGTACGGCGTTAGATCGCTTGGAGGGTATCGCGGGCCAATACGAGGTACAGGATTACTCATCGCAACAGACGGGGGCGTATTTCGGGGCCGCCGCCGGCGAACGCTGGTGGGACGCCTGTGCCGGGGCGGGGGGGAAGTCGCTGTTGCTGATCGACCAATCGCCCGAAGTGAACCTGTTGGTGTCTGATACGCGACGTAGCATTTTACGTAACCTCGACGAGCGTTTCGAGCGGGCTGGCATCACGTCGTATCGGCAACGGATTGTTGACCTCACCAAAGATGTAGCAGCGGTGCTGGGCGACGAACAGTTTGACGGCATCATCCTTGACGCCCCCTGTACGGGTTCGGGAACATGGGGGCGCACGCCGGAAATGCTCGCTGCCTTCGATAGCCAATCGATAGCGCGCTTTGCCGCCCTGCAGCGACAGCTGGCAGCGCAGGTGATCACGTACTTGAAGCCGGGCAAGGCCCTCGTTTACATCACCTGCTCCGTATTTGCCGAGGAAAATGAAAGGGTAGTGGAATATTTGCAAGGTGCCTTCGGACTGCGTGCGGAACAAACCGATGTGTTGCATGGTTACCGGCATAAAGCGGATAGTATGTTCGTAGCGCGATTGATTAAGGGTTGATTTGCCATTGAGCGCGCAATATGCTACTTTTGAAAAAAGGATAGCACATGAAGATCGCTGTATTTCCCGGGTCGTTCGACCCCATCACCAATGCCCACGTGGATATCGTGGAGCGTGCCACCGTGCTTTTCGATAAAATTTATGTGGCCATAGGCGTCAACAGTACCAAGAAAGGGTTCTTCAGCCCCGATGAACGGTTGGCTATTGTGCAGGCGGTATTTGAACCCTGTAAAGATGCGGTCGAGGCCGTACAGTTTAACGGCCTAACGGTTGATTTCTGCAAGGAGGTCGACGCCCAGTTTGTCCTCCGTGGAATGCGGAATGCGGGCGACTTTGAGTTTGAAAAGGCTATTGCCTTGAATAATGCGGCACTGGCGCCGTCGGTCGAATCCGTTTTTTTGGTGAGCAGTAGTGGGCTATCGCATATTTCGTCCACTATTGTCCGTGAAATCATCGTAAATAAGGGAGATATAAGCCAACTGGTGCCGAAGGCGGTGATTGAGGCCATAAGCCGTAAGACCGCCGTCTAGTATCTATTGTCTATTGTCTATTGTCTATTGTCTGTTGTCTATCGTATCCAAAACCTCCGCAATAGAGGGATAAGTGTTTTTTCGCACTTTTCCGAATTTTGTTTTCGGCAACCATACCGCTTCCGTGATATCCTCTTCGAGTTGCGGTTTGAGTTTGGGGACTTTATTCACGCCCATTTCATACCAGTTGGTTTTTTTGAGCACCACCTCGCCCTTCAGGTGGTATGTGTGGTAGGAAGTGACGATTTTCTGTCCCAGGTAGCCTACGGTTACACCGCATTCTTCCTCCACCTCACGTACCGCAGCTTTTTTCATCGACTCTCCGGGGTCTAATTTACCCTTGGGCAAGTCCCATTTACCGAGCCGATAAATGAAAAGATAGTCGCCCGCGCCGTTTTTTACGAGTCCGCCCGCAGCTTTAATCACCTTGAATTGGTTCGTGATGAGGCGGAAATAGTCGCGTGGATCGCTTGTTTGGACGAAATACGTGACCGCTGATTTATTTGCCTTGCACTGCTTGAAAAGTTTTTCTAAGTCAAGGTGTTGATGGTCAATTGATTGAATGTTGTCGATGTTTTTTGGGGGGTGCTCTGCCAAAACTAGGGCAGATTGGTTCATATAAATTTTATAGATTTGCGCCATGAATGATATGAATGAGGTTGCACAAAAAGTTGCCGAGTCATTGTTGCAAATTAAAGCAATTAAATTACAACCCAAAAATCCATTTACATGGGCCTCGGGTTGGAAGTCGCCGATTTACTGCGACAACCGTGTAGCTTTATCTCATCCGCCCATCCGTACGTATATTCGCCAGAAGTTATCCGAGCTGATACAGGAAGAATTTGGTGCAGTTGAGATGATTTCGGGTGTTGCTACGGCAGGGATTCCACAGGGAGTGCTGGTGGCGCAAGATCTTGGTCTGCCATTTACATACGTGCGGGGTAGCTCCAAAGATCATGGGCGGCAGAACCAGATTGAAGGGGAGGTCGTGAGCGGCCAGCGGGCAGTGGTGATTGAAGACCTGATTTCAACGGGTAAAAGCAGCTTGAATGCGGTGAAGGCGTTGCGTGATGCCGATTGCAACGTGGTGGGACTGGTGTCGATATTCACCTACGGACTTGCTGAGGCAGAAGCGAATTTCACCGAAGCCAAGTGCAGGACCCTCAGCCTTTGTAATTACGATGCGCTGCTTCAGGTTGCGGCGAGGCATAATTATATCCTCAACACCGACATCGAATTGTTAGAAGCGTGGCGCGTAGATCCGGCGAACTGGTCGCCCGACGGTGCATAACAACGACAATATGAACTGATGACGGTTATAAAGAATCAAATTTCCATCGATAAGCCGGTTGCCGATGTATATGCGTTTCTGGCCGATTGCAATAACCACGAGCAATTGATGCCCGAGAGTATATATAATTGGTCGTCAACCCGGGATGAGGCCCGCTTTACCATCCAGAACATGGCCAAGTTGGCGTTGAAGGTAGACCATCGCAACGAAAACCGCGAAGTGGCATTTGTAGCTGCCGAAAAGGCACCGTTTGACGTGACGCTCCGGTGGCACGTGATCGCCGAAGGGGACGCTGCCACTACGGCCGAGTTGATCATTGAGGCCGACCTGAACATGATGATGAAGATGCTGGCACAAAAACCGCTGCAATCGCTCGTAGACTTCCAGTTGGAAGCGCTGAAGAAAACATTGGAAACATAGCTCGGCTCCACTGCAGCCGTAAAAGACAAAAGGTCCGATGTGCTTACCTAGCAATCGGACCTTTTTACTGTCGTTATCGTTGGAACGATTATCCGTTCAGTTGTTCTGCCACAAAATCCCAATTGACGACATTCCACCAATTGTTGATGTAGTCGCCGCGTTTGTTCTGGTAGTGGAGATAATATGCATGCTCCCATACATCAATACCCAATAGTGGCTTCCCTTTTAATTCGGCATCGTCCATCAGTGGATTATCTTGATTAGGGGTAGAGCCGATCTTGAGTGTACCGTTGTCGCTCACCAGCCACGCCCAGCCGGAGCCGAAGCGGGTAGAACCAGCCGATGCAAATTGTTCTTTAAACTCGTCGAAAGAACCGAATGCACCATTGATCGCTTCCATTAGTTCACCCGTAGGGGCATTGCCTTCTGCCGGAGCCCGCATGGATTTCCAGAAAAACGTGTGGTTCCATGCGCCGCCGCCATTGTTGCGTATACCATCGGAAAGCTTCGAGATGTTGGCAAAAAGCTCTTCTGCCGTCGTGTAACTTACCTCTTCTGCTTTTAGTGCATCGTTAACTTTACTGATATAGCCGGTGTGATGCTTGGTGTAGTGGATTTCCATGGTCCGGGCATCGATATAAGGCTCCAATGCATTATAGTCGTAACCCAGCGGGTCCTGAGAAAACTCGAGTACGCCACCCGATTCCGACGAGTCGCCGGATGAATTGGACGAGGTACACCCCACCAATGCGTTCAACGGGTTGACACCTAACGCAGTGGAGGCAACCGCTGCTGCCGAAAAACCTACGGTCGTCTTTAAAAATTTCCTTCTGTTGGTACTTGCCATAGTGGATAAAAGATTTTGATTTACAGCTTATATACAACCAAAGGTAGAAATTTGTTTTTAAATCCGGCAGGTTTGTGGCTTTTTCTCCCCCGCACCGTTAAAAGAATCAATCGCAACGGCCGTCAGGTCCACAGGTTGGACCTTCAGCTACGGTAAGGGTAACCTTCGGGTTTTCGGCCCGCCACTCGGCAAACGACTTCTCCAATGTCTGCAAAAACACGTCAGTTGGTTGGGCGCCCGACACGGCATACTTACGGTTGAACACGAAGAAAGGGACACCCCGCACGCCGATATCGCGCGCTTCGCGGATGTCGGCTGCTACGGCGTCACTATACAGGTCACTAGCTAATACCGCGCTGATTTCGGTTTCCGTGAGGCCTGCAGCCGTACCCACCGCAATCAATACCTCGTGGCTGTTGACGTCTTTACCCTCGGTGAAATGGGCGTGGAAAAGGTTTTCCTTTACGGTGCTGGCTAAGCCTTTGGTTTGTGCGAGATGCACCAACCGATGGGCATCGAACGAATTGGCCACCACGGCGCGTTCGAAATCCATTGTTAAACCGGCGTTCGCCGCTGCCTGTGTTACTCCGGCGGTCATTTGCTTAGCCTCGTCGTAGCTCATCCCTTTGGTCGCTGCAAGGTACGCGTAGGTGTTTTTATATTCGGGATTCCGCGGGATGTAAGGATCCAGTTGGTAGCTTTTCCATACCACGTCGATCGCATCGGCGTCGCTGAATTGATTCAGCGCCGTTTCCAAGTGCCTTTTGCCAATGTAGCAGAATGGACACATGATGTCTGACCAGATTTCTATCTTCATGCTATACGTGTTCAATATGCGCTTGCTTTATCCAATAGCGCCAGTTGTTCGTTTGTCAATTTGAGGCTACTTGCAGCGACAAGGTCTCCGAGTTGCTGCTCGTTGGTTGCGCTGGCGATGGGGGCGGTGACCGCCGGTTTATGCAGTTGCCATGCGAGGGCCAGCTGTGCAGCCGGGGCACCCGTCTCGGCCGAAACGCGGTCGAGCGCTTTCAGGATGCGGAAACCACGCTCATTGAGGTACGTTTTCATGCCTCCGCCACGCGGGCTTTTACCGAAGTCGGCCTCACCCCGATACTTTCCGCTGAGGAACCCACTGGCCAGTGCATAATACGTGATGACGCCCAAGCCTTCCGCATGAACGGTGGGCAGGTATTCCGTCTCGAATTTTTGCCGATCGTATAGGTTATAGAGCGGCTGTAGACTGATGTAACCTTGTAGACCGTGGTCTGCCGCAAACCGGTTGGACTGCGCGATACGGTCGGCCGATAGGTTGGACGCCCCAAGGTAACGGACTTTCCCGCTCTTGATGAGTGCATTGAATGCTTCCATCGTTTCTTCCACAGGTGTATCGGGGTCATCATAGTGGCTTTGGTACAAGTCGACGTAGTCCGTGCCCAATCGTTTCAAGGAAGCGTCTATCGCGCTCGCGATATAGTCGCCGCCCAGCCCTTTCTTTCCGCCGCCCAGATCACCGCCAAGTTTGGTGGCGATGATGACATCGTCGCGTTTCCCGCGTTGTTTGAGCCACCGGCCAATAATGGTTTCCGACTCGCCCCCTTCGTTGCCCGGAGCCCACATCGAGTAGGTGTCGGCCGTATCGATGAAGTTGAACCCTGCCGCCACGAAAGCGTCTAGGATGCGGAAAGATTCTTGTTGGTCCAATGTCCAGCCGAAAACGTTACCGCCAAAGGCGACGGGTGAAACTTGTAAATCGGATTTTCCTAATGTTCGTTGTGTTGCCATCATGTTTTTATAGTACAGTTATGAGCACGTGTTTGTTTGCGCTGCGCGCAGCGTGTTAAGCAATCTGCGATAAGAATACGGATTTGGGCATGCGCACCTTTTTCTGGTTCACCAGCCAATCGTTTTCGGTATCGCGGAAACCCAACGGCAGAAGCGTTACGCTTTTTAGTCCTTGTTGCGATAATCCCAACAAGTCATCGAGCGCTGCATTGTCGAAGCCTTCCATGGGGGTGGCGTCTACTTGGAGTTCGGCCGCCGCCGCTATGGCCGTCCCGAAGGCAATATATGCCTGACGAGCGGCGTGTTCGAAATTCAGCTCTGCCGGGCGGTTCAGGTAAGTGCCCTTGAGGCGGTTGCAGTAATCGTCGAAGGTACTGGCGGGAACGCTGCGTTCGGCGGCGATATGGGCAAATACATCTTCAATCCGTTTAGCCGTGTAGTTATCCCATGCGGCGAAAACGAGCAGGTGCGACCCGTCGATGATTTGGTTTTGATTGAATGCGATGGGATGGATTTTTGCCTTCAGTTCGGGATTGGTGATAACGATGATTTTAAAAGGCTGTAATCCCGACGATGTCGGTGCCAGTTGTGCCGCTTCCAGTATTTGTTCTACTTTTTCTTGCGGAACAGGCTCACCGTTCATTTTCTTGGTGGCATAGCGCCAGTTTAATGCTTCCAGTAATTGCATATACGTGTAATTGTTTGATGATGAAAAAATGATTGATTATGATGCTGTTGTTAATTAAGCAGTGCTTTGATGAACCCCTGTACGGCATCGTCAAGCGTGCGTCGGGCCATTTCGGGGCCGCCATGCGCTGCGATGATGGTCATGGCGACAAGCCCATGTAAGATGGACCAGAATGTGGTTGCTTTGAGGTGACTGTCTACATCGGGGTTCTTGCCCGATGCGATCGCTTCGTTTATCGCAGCGTGCAACAGCTCGCTTACCTGCCGGATTTCCGGGATATCGCGAACCATTTGGCAGGTAGGAATACCCAGCCCGTACATGATCTGGTAGTGTTTGGGGTGTTCTTGTGCAAATTGCCAATAGGCCTCGGAAATGGCTTCCAATTGCTCCGCCGGGGAGGTTCGAGAGGCTTTGGCAGCAGTAAGGATGGCAGCTAGCCGGGCGTACCCTTCGCGGGAAAACGCCTCCAATATGGCATCTTTGTTTTCGAAATGCTTATAGACTACCGGTGTGCTGTACTCGATGGCATCTGCGATTTTACGGATGGAAAGCGCTTCCCAACCTTCCTCTTCGACAATCTGCCACGATTGTTCGAGGATGGTTGCGCGAACTTCCTCATGCTGGCGCTGCTTACGTTCTGATATTCCCATTTTGTAACAGTGTGATAAAAAACTAACACTGTCAGCAAAAGTAACACATGTAACCGAAACGAGCATACTGCCGGACGAAAAACGACAATTGGATGACGTTACATCCCGTATGGCGTATGCAACAATTATGCGAAAGTATGCTAACTTTGGCACATGTCACGAGTAGAAACAACTCCATTGTCGAGAACAGAACAATTTATAGCTAAGGAACTGCAATACAGCGCCCATAACTACCATCCGTTGCCGGTTGTACTGGAGCGGGGAGAAGGTGTTTACTTATGGGACGTGGACGGCAAACAGTACTACGATTTTCTGTCGGGATACTCGGCCGTAAATCAAGGTCACTGCCACCCCCGGATTGTGGGTGCGCTAGTAGAACAGGCACAAAAGCTTACGCTTACCTCCCGTGCGTTCCACAGCGATTTGCTCGGTGAATTTGCCGAGTACATTACCGCATACTTCGGTTACGACAAGGTGTTGCCGATGAACAGCGGCGTGGAAGCAGTGGAAACGGCACTTAAGTTGGCCCGCCGTTGGGGCTATGATAAGAAGGGCGTTGCGGCCAATCGCGCCAAAATCATCACGGTGGCGGGAAACTTCCATGGCCGTACCCTCAATGTGGTATCTTTTAGTACCGACCCCTCATCGCGCGACGGCTTCGGGCCGTTTATGCCGGGTTACGAGGTGATCCCCTACAACGACCTGGCGGCCTTGGAACGTGCCTTGGCAGACCCCGATGTCGCCGGATTTCTAGTGGAGCCGATTCAGGGCGAAGCGGGTGTCTACGTGCCGGATGAAGGATACTTGGCTAAGGCCTATGCGTTGTGCCGACAGGCTAACGTATTGTTCATTGGCGACGAAATCCAGACCGGGCTGGCCCGGACGGGTAAGATGCTGGCGTGCGACCATGAAGATGTACGCCCGGATATTCTGATATTGGGTAAGGCGCTTAGCGGTGGCACGTTGCCCATCTCCGCCGTATTGGCCGATGATGATGTGATGCTCTGTATCAAGCCTGGTGAACATGGCTCTACCTACGGCGGCAACCCGTTGGCTTGTAAAGTAGCCATAGCATCGTTGGAAGTAATCAAAGAGGAAAAGCTGGCCGAACGATCGGCCGAGCTGGGCGACTATTTCCGCGATAGATTGCGCGCATTGAACCACCCCCACATCACGGAGATACGGGGCAAGGGATTGCTGAATGCCATTGTCATTGACCATGAAAATCCCGAGGCGGCTTGGGAGATTTGTCTCGCACTCAAGGACCATGGTTTGCTGGCTAAGCCAACCCACGGCGACAAAATCCGGTTCGCGCCACCACTGGTGATTACCAAAGCGGAGCTGGATGAATGTATCGCGATTATTGAAACAGGTCTTAAAACCCTGAAATAGCACGCCTCATATTTTTTCTAAAAAATCCTTGGATGGTGCTGATTTAATACCGATATTGGTCCTAGGTTTAGGTTGATAGTCCCCAATCCCTTGGGGGCGACATCTTTTCCCGGGAAGATGATTAAAGCCCCGCCCCATTTTTCGATAAATGGGCCGGGGTTTTTTCATTCAATGGAATCACCGGGCATTCATACAGGGTGCCGGCGCATAAGCGGAAACATGGATTTATTTAATCAAATCATCGACAAACATAGAAATTGGCTGCCCTACGATGGAACGGTCCATTATTACGGTAGGCTATTATCCAAGGCCCAGGCCGACCATTACCTAGCCCGATTGCTCGAAACGATTGAGTGGCGCAATGACGAGGCGGTTATTTTCGGAAAAAAAATCATCACTAAGCGGAAGGTGGCGTGGTATGGCGACATTCCGTACGAATACAGCTATTCCAACACGACCAAAACTGCGTTGTATTGGACGGCTGACTTATTGGAATTGAAAGCACTGATAGAGAACGAAACGGGCGAGCATTTTAATTCTTGTTTGCTCAATCTGTATCACAATGGAGAGGAAGGTATGGCGTGGCATAGCGATGGTGAAACCGACCTTAAAAAAGACGGCGCGATAGGTTCCTTAAGTTTTGGTGCCGAGCGGAAATTTGCTTTTAAGCACAAACAGAGCAAGGAAAAAGTGGCGCTCGTGTTGGAACACGGCAGTCTGCTGGTGATGAAAGATACCACCCAAACACACTGGCTCCACCGGTTGCCACCTACCAAGAAAATACGGACGCCACGGGTAAATCTTACCTTCCGGACCATAGCGGGAGGTTAATCAATTGCGCAACACCTTTACATCTTTAAACATAAACGTGTTGTCGCTGACCCGTAATGGTTTGCCCGACGTTGTCGTCACGTTTTCGAGCACCACCTCTTTGGTTCTTACGTAAGGAAACTCCTCTTGGTACGACTCGTCTGTCATTTGGGGATTGAAATCGGCGAAAAGGGCAGGGCCGTTATAATCCACCGGGATATTGGAGTCGTCAATCGTCAGGTTTTCAATCGTAATGTGCTCAGGCATATAGCAGACATAACCAAAGTCATGCAGGCCCGATTGCCTGCCGCTGATGAGTGAGACGTGGGACAAGTTCCTGGCGGAAGGCTTGAAAACACAGTCCTGTATGATCAGTTCACCTTGCCACGTACTCCCGTAGTCGGGCCGCAGGTTGATGATGCTTCTGCCGAGTATGGTGCTGTTCGACACGATAAATGTGCCGGTACCGATGGCGTTGATACCCATGTGGCCGAGCGTGGAGTTACGGACCGTGGCGTTGGCCACCCCCTGGTGGGCATCGAACCGAGATAATGTACAGCCATCATACAACAGGTTTTTACCGAAGTTGGAGCCCATGATGCCCCAATAAGTCGGGTCGTTGATATCGTTGGTTTGGGTGCAGTTGATGAATGAAACGTTGAGCGCACGGTTCACCGAGATGTCATAGGTCCCCATCGATACTGGCTTGCCCGCGTTGCCGATGGTTCTGTAGGTTTTCCGTCCGGTGAGCACCGTGTTTTTTACGGTTACGTAAGCACAATTACCTACATCAATGAATCCGCTGTAGGGGGCGCCATGGTCCCCTTCGCCGGTAACGCGGTGCACCAGCCCATCGACGGTGACATTGGAACGCCGTATCGCTAAATTACGACTATAGTACGTGTATTTTGATTCGGCTTGGTTGGCGATGGTGGTGAACGTGCCGCCGGTGATTACCAACGGCGTCTCATCGATGGGGAGCGCCGTGATACTGGTGATTTGGTCGAAATCCCAAATTATAGGTGCATCCATATCTACATTGCCGTTTTTGTCGACCACAAAAATATCCGTTTGGGAGGAACCATTATTTTGGTTCAGGCCGAAACGGATATATTGTTTTACGTTGGTGTTCACCACCGTGATGAGGCAGGGGCCGGGAAGCGTTGCGTCTATTTTTGCTTGGTTTTTCCGCAGGGAGGATATTCCTTTGGGTGTAAACGATTGCATTCCCGAGCTCACCAAAAAAACTGCTGCGGTTCGCTTCTCAACATCGGTATCATCAATGATGAAGGCGGCTTTTCCGAAGTCGGTGTTGGTTTTGATGACAGCTGTGCGTGCTTTTCTGCCAATATAGTAAGTGGCGTTGTCATCCCCTTTAACCGTCAGGCCGTGGGCATTGGCAAAGGCATGGGTGGCAGCTATCGCATCGATATCACCCGTTTTCCCGTCGCCCTTCGCACCGAAGTCGCTATATTGTACCCAGCCGGTATCTTTGAACTTACGGGCGCTTTCGGGTGGTACATTGATTTGCAGACGGCCGTCGTCGTCACGTACCTGTATTTCCCCTTTATGGGAGGTGATCAACACATCGTCTTGGGCTTTGCAAACGATCACGGCTAACAAGCAGCCGAGCAATAACGTATATTTCATAATTTTACAGCTTGTAGTGTGGGGCTAAGTTAATTAAAATATTTTTCAAACCGATTTTTCATTGGATACAATTCCAGCGGAACCGCCGATTTATTTACAGGATCATCATCGGGTATATTTAAGAATGGTATTCTTTTGCAATATTCAAATACCGAACAAAACATTACACTTACTATTTCAAACACTGCCTTTGCTGTTTTAGGGTTTTAGTTTTGCTATTATTGTGACAAGTTTGATGAGAATTAAACTCGACATCATGAAAAGGACACTCTTCATATTCCTAAGCTTGATTATCACGCTGTCTACGGTAAACGCACAGAATGAGATCAACTTTTATCGCACGTACGGGGCCGGAGGAAGATTAACTATGCATGTTGATAGTGCAGCAAAAAATGTCTATTATGGCAATAAATTTCCAAATCAACCCAACACCTCTTTTAATTATTTGCCAGATGTCAACAAGGTAAGTGTCCAAATGTATTTTCAAAAGACAGAAAATCCGCAGAACCATCGGTACACCATTTTGGTCGATGATGAACCAATCGTGGTAAACAAGGCGATCAATAAAGAGGAACTACAAGATGTCGTCAGGAAAGATTATGAATGGGAAGACGAAGTACTCGATTCCACATCACTTGGTGTTTTTCCTATAAAAGGCAAAACCATTACAATACTGACTTATGACATCCAAAGACCACAGGATGTTTACAAAACTGTGTTTTACGGGAAGCCTATTCCGAAAGCGAAAATCGAAGTCTTAGCAAAGCGTTTTGCAACGGAAAAAGGCGTCGACTACAGCCATATCACAGAGCCAAAAGAAAGAATAGATCTCACTTTCACTGAAAAAGACGACGAGCTGACCATTGTCAAAGAAAAATCGGATATCGATTATCTCTACTCCATCTCCGTAAAAGATAAGAAAACAGGTAAAATAATCTTCGAATCCACATCATGGCTTTATGGCGGCTACCTTAATAGAGAAGACAAACTTTCACCTTACGTACAGATTGACAAGAGCATTTTCAAAAAATCCGGAGATTATGAAATTATCATTCAGCCATTGATTCGATGGGGTAAATACCTTAATAGCCATTTTAAATACGATATTTCGCCAAAAGAAATAGAAAAATATATAGCCAGATATACGCTCGCTATCACGTTAGATCAAGAGAACTATACCAAAAAAGAACTTTTGACCTACACACTTATTGTGGTATCTTCTATTGGATTAGTTTTTCTTGTTATCCTCTATTTTACCAGAAAAAGAAATAAGAAGAGGCTGACGGAAAAAGAACAGCAAAAAAACATGGCCAAGCTCCAGCTTAACTCCATTCGTTCCCAATTAAACCCTCACTTTCTGTTTAACGCACTCGCTGGCATTCAAAATTTAATGAACAAAAACGAAACAGATAATGCCAATAAATACCTTTCTAAATTCGCTCGACTAACGCGTAATGTACTTGATGATAAAGAGCTGATTTCTTTGTCGCAAGAAAAAACTTTACTAGAGGATTACCTGCAAATGGAGCAATTGCGGTTCGGCTTTACGTACGAAATTAATCACTCTGGAGACTTAGATTTAGATAACCTAGAAATACCAAGTATGCTGCTCCAACCTTTTGTAGAAAATGCGGTAAAGCATGGCATATCGCAAAAAGCTACCGGTGGAAAGATTACGATTGAATTTATTAAGCAAGAAAAAAATTTGGTCTTAACGGTTACCGATAATGGAAATGGATTTGACCCAAAAAGAAAAAATAATGGACTGGGTCTGCCATTGAGTGACAGTAGAATAGCATTATTAAATAGTATTTATAAAGAGAATCGCTTTACCTTAGCTATACAATCAACCACTAACGGGACTGAAATGAGCTTAACATTGACCGATTGGCTATAATATGATGAGAGCAGTTTTAATAGATGACGAAATTTCGAACTTAGAAAACCTGCGGACTTTGCTAGAAAGGCACTGTCCGCAGGTAACTATAATCGCAACAGCGCAAAATGTAAGTGATGCGGTTGACACAATTGAAAAACATTTGCCAGATTTAGTGTTTCTGGATATTCAAATGGGCGATCAAACAGGTTTTGATGTGCTAAAACTACTTCCAACGCGTAATTTCGAAGTTATTTTTGTTACGGCTTACGACCAATATGGAATACACGCTGTAAAATTTGCAGCCTTAGATTATCTTTTAAAACCTATTGATATTGAAGAGTTGATGAATGCGGTAAATAAAGCTGAACATAAATTAGCAATACAAATACAAACTTCGCAGCTCGATTTTTTACTGCAACAACTCAAAAGGCCAGAAACGAACGTTAGCAAAATTGCACTACCTATGCAAAGCGAAATAAGGTATGTTACTTTATCACAAATTATACGTTGCGAAGCAGACAATACGTATACCCACTTCTTCCTTTCGAGCGGTGAAAAAATAGTGGTTTCTAAATCACTTAAAGAATATGCAGATTTACTGCGCCCCAATGGATTTTTAAGAACTCACCAAAGCCATTTAGTAAATCCAAAATACGTCAAAAGCTGGTTAAAAGAAGACGGTGGGATTCTACTCTTAATATCAGGAGAAAAAATACCCGTTTCTAAGCCTAACAAGGAGACTGTAAAGCAAGCCTTGCAACAGCTCTAAATAATAAATCTTAAATTTGAACTAACAAAAAAAGCCCAATCTTTCGATTGAGCTTTTTGTGATCCTAATGGTACGAAACTCGAACCCTTTTTTGGGAAATTTAAGGCGATAAAAATCGTACGTTATATATATTGTAGAAAACGAAACGGAACATATCAAGAATGACCCAGATTTACGGCATTTGATACAAGAGGGATAAATGATAAGAGGTTGCAAAAAGCAACCTCTTATTTTTTTAGTTTAAAGACCTAAATTCATTAGGTGTTACACCTGTTTTCTGTTTGAAAAGCCGTGTGAAATGTTGCGGATATTTAAAGCCTAATTCATAAGCTATTTCGCTAATGGATTTATCGCGTATCCTTGAGCGACCGCATTGTTTACCAAAATATCCAAGGCACCGAAAGTCTTTTTTTGTTTCTTCAAACAGCTTCGTTACATCGGCTTCTTTCGATACATCGCCTTGCACCGCAATGGCTGTGCCTCCATTGTCGGTAATAGCTTTCACTACTTTGTTGGCTGCTTCTTTACTTGAAGCATAACTTACAACAACCTTTGCGCCTGCCTCGGCAAATGCAATTCCTGTACCAATTCCTCTTTCAGCACCTGTTACTATCGCTACTTTGTTTTCTAATTTACTCATTATTTATTGTAGCGAAATTTAATTATTAAATTTTTTAAGGATTATATTTGAACCATTGCAACTGCTTCAATTAAACTTAACCAAGTCTTTAAATATCAGTTTGCCCCAACTGTTTCCATGCCCGTGTACGAGCATTCCTCCCTCTGAAAGTCTGCCAAGATTGATGGGGGCAAAACCGAGATTTTCTGCAAGTGTTCCAATATCTCTTGTTGCTGCATCATCATCACTTGTAAGAAACACCACTCTTCTGCCACCGTGTACGACAGGGTCTTGAGAAAGAGTAGCAGCCACCAAATGGTTGAAACCTTTCACCAATTTTCCTCTGGTGAAGGCTTCCTCAACCACCCTGCCGGAAGGTTGACCTCCTAGCACTTCATCGGACACGCCATAAGCATTCGTAACATCGACAATGATTTTTCCCTGCCAATTGGGCAGTAGCTTTGCTACTTCCGTATAAGATTCGAAGCGGACTGCCAAAAAGATGATATCCGCTTTAACGGCATCCTCCAGTTTTTTGGGAATAATAGAGGAGCCGATTGCGGCAGCAGTGGAAGTGAGGCTTTCCGGTTCGTGTCGGGAGGCAACGGATACTTCAATGCCTTTTCGGGCAAACGCTTTGGCTAATGCCTGACCTATATTGCCAAAGCCAATAATTGCATAGCTCTTTATTGTGTTGTCTGATTTATTCATTTTGAAATATTTTAAGGATTTAATGGTACGAGTTCAAATTCATGTTCGTACAAAAGATGATTACTTAGCCAAATAAGTCATACCACCATCGACAATTAGCTCTGCACCAAGCATAAAAGATGAATCATCAGAAGCGAGAAAAACTGCCGCTTTCCCAATATCAGATGGTTGACCAATTCTGCCTATCGGCATTACACTTGCAAAATGTTTTTTTACAGCTTCCATTTGCTCTTTGGGAACGAACTTCTCAAATGCCGGAGTATCTGTTGTACCTGGAGTTATTACATTCGCTCTAATCTTTCTATCTAAAAGGTCATTTGAAAATGCTTTTGCAAAATAGATTACGGCTGCTTTTGCAGCACCGTAAAGTCCAAATGACGGGTATGCCCGATGTGCTGCATTTGACCCGATAAGAATAATAGACGCACCATCATTCATATAGGGAAGTGCTTTATTTACAGTAAAATAAACACTCTTAAGGTTTAATTCCATTGACTTGTCATAGTCGGCTTCGCTAGTGTCTGCAACAGTTCCGTTAATTCCACCACCCGCATTGGCTACTACTACGTCTATTTTACTAAATTTTTCAGATGTTTCTTTAAATACTTTTTCCAAGTCGGCTATGTTAGTTACATCGGCATTGATTGCTATGAAATCATTACCAAGCTGATTCGCAGCACTAGCTAAACTTTCTTGATTTCTACCTACAATAACTCCTTTTGCACCTTCATCTTTAAATTCTTGAGCAATGCCAAATCCAATGCCACTATTACCACCTGTAATAACTACTACCTTGTTTTTTAATCTAGTCATTTTTATATTATTTTAAATTAGTATTGCAAAGATACCATCATTAGTTTCTAAAATATACTATATTTGTATTCTCTAGTACCCAACGGGTAACTAGTTTTATAAAGCTTAGATAAAATGAGAGACGATAAATTTTGTAATTCGAACTGCCCATTATACCAAGCGATTGGGAAAGTTGGCAACAAGTGGAAACCTATTATCATAAATGTCATTCGAGAAAGGACGGTTCGGTTTGGTCAGTTAGATGCCATTATACCGCATATTACCCGAAAGGTACTTACAGAACAATTAAGGGAATTGGAAGAGGATGGTATCGTTAATAGAGAATCATACAAGGAGCTTCCACCAAGAGTAGAATATTCATTAACGGAGCAAGGCAAGGCATTTCTTCCTATTCTGGAAATGATAAAAGAGTGGAACGAAAAATTTGAATTGGTATCAAGTTAATTTTGCATTCAAATTTGTATCTGTTTTTTTAATGAAAGTTTGGATTGTAGCTTTTGGAAAGTTTGGATTTTCAGAAGATAGAAATTAGGATTACAAGAGGGCATGACGGCTTTCAATATATCTGTCTGACCTTATTAACCTCTTTTTATTTATTCGGTAATGAGAGGAGGAGCTGTTTTGTTTCTCATCACTACCTCTAATTGCTCATTTATTTACTCGTTCAAAGGCCGGAGTATGCTCTGCTTCGTTTTATGGGCTAAAAAGGCCAGTGTTTAGCTGAAACAAGGTTTTGACTAAAAAATACTACCCGCAGGGTTGGAGATTTTTTAGCAAACCGAAGGCTTGACCTTGTAAAGCGTTAAGAACACTGATTTACCTTTGCCCGTGAAAATGAAACGAATAGCATACCTACTTTTCAATAAAAACCCATAAACAGTAGAAAAACCAATGGTGTTAGAGAAAAATAAGTAAAAGCGGGTTCGATGTTCCCTAAATTTCTGTCATTTACGAGACACAACATCGCACCCCGAAGATCAATTCAGCGACAACGCATATCTATCAGAATATCAGTTAATTATGAGGTAATAAAAAAGGGACAAATCTGTCGTTTTCAGACTTGTCCCAAGAGGTGATCCCGCTGGGGCTCGAACCCAGGACCCATACATTAAAAGTGTATTGCTCTACCAGCTGAGCTACGGAATCATTTTTTGTTCTTTTCAGAACCAACTTCCCTGCTTTTGGAAAGTGGTGCAAAGATAGAATTATAGGGTGTATCGTCCAAAATAAATTTCAGATAATTTCAATGGATATGATAAGGGCTTTAGTTTCAATTGTTAATATCACAGGAGCACATAGCGTACGACGGTAGCTACTCTTTACGGTAGACCGTTTCGCCGGCGATTGCCGTTTGTAACACCTTCACTTCGGGTATTTCGTTGGCCGGAATAGTCATGATGTCTTTTCCAAGTCGAACGAAATCAGCTTTTTTACCTACCTCGATACTACCGCGTGTATCCTCCTCGAACACGCTGTATGCAGCCCAAATGGTCATACCCCGCAGGGCAGCCTCGCGGTCGATCGCATTTTCGGGCTGGAAGCCCCCCTCGGGGTAATCGTTTTTGTCTACGCGAGCCACAGCGGCGTGAAATCCGTACAGCGGATTGATGTGCTCCACAGGGAAGTCACTACCTAAGGCCAATAGCCCCGCTTCTTCGAGTAACTGCCGGAAAGCATAGGCACCCTTGATACGTTCCGGGCCTAAGCGGTCTTCAGCCCAATACATATCGGATGTGGCATGGGTTGGCTGCACCGATGGAATAATGTCATAAGCACCAAATTTGTTGAAATCCGCTGGCGATATAACCTGTGCATGTTCAATCCGCCAACGGCGGTCGTTTTCCCCTTTGAGGTATTTGCCGTAAATTTCGAGTATCAGCCGGTTGGTCGAATCGCCTATAGCATGGGTGGCTACTTGGAAATCGCTATTGACTATGCGAGCAATGGCCGAATCGATGGCTTGGGGGCTGAACAGCAGGAACCCCGAAGTCGGCGCGTCTGCGTAGGGGTGAAGCAGGCAAGCGCCCCGCGAACCAAGGGCGCCATCGGCCAGTATTTTAAAGGCACGCACAGTGAATCGGTCGCCCACATAGGGACCTGCCGCCAAGTAGTGGTCCAGATTTTCATCGGATAGGCCTATCATTGCGTGGTTACGGATACGGAGTTGCCCTGCCGTATATAGACTATCCAGTAATTGGAGGGAGGCCCGCCCCAGGCCGGCATCGCTCACCGTGGTAAGCCCCACGGCTAGACAAGCCTTCTCCGCCTTCTTCAGAAACTGTGTTAACTGTGATGTTGTGGGGCGGGGAATAAGGGCAGATACGGCGTCCATCGCATTGTCTACCAATATACCGGTGGGCTCGTCCCGCCGGGTCTCAACCAAGCCGCCTTCGATATCAACCGGACCGGTGATCCCTGCCAGCTCCAATGCTTTGCCGCTCGCCAATGCCGCGTGCCCATCAATGCGCACAAGGTACACCGGGATGTTGGGGAATGCGGCTTCTAAACGGTCTTTCGTTGGAAAAGATTTGTCTTCCCAAAGGTTCTGGTCCCAACCCCGGCCCAATAGCCACGGTGCATAGGGATGTTCGGACCGGAATGCTTTGAGGCGGTCGATGATTTCATCGAACGAAGTTGCCCCACTCAGGTCGGCCTGGCCATAGGTCTGTGCATAGCCGAAGAAGTGTGCGTGCGCATCGTAAAAACCGGGGTAAATGGCCTGGCCTTGTGCATCAATAGTCTCTTCCGCCCCGTATGCTGATCGGATCTCGTCCGAAGTGCCAACGGCGATGAATTCGCCGTCGCGCACGGCAAAGGCCTCCGCAGTGTTAAACGACGAATCGACCGTGTACACAACGGCGTTATAGACGATCAGGTCGGCCTGCTGGGAGCTGTTGCATGAACACAACATCGCGGTGGCGACGGCTGCTAATGTAAAGATGGTATTATTCATGGTTTATATTAATGTTGGTTCTATTTTTTCGCGCAGACCATCCGGTCGGCACCTTGCATGTCGCTATGGACTGTAACCGCTCTGAAGCCTTTTTTATGGAACAGATCACTTACCTCTTTGCCATAATTGCGGTTAATTTCGACATATAAATTGCCGTCTGGGAGCAAGTGGCTGGATGCGAATGCAGCAATATGTTCGTAAAACAGTAAGGGAGCGTCTCCTTGAACAAAAAGTGCCAAATGGGGCTCATGTTCCAATACGTTGCTGTGCATTTGCCCCCGCTCAGCCGTGGTAATGTATGGGGGGTTGCTTACCACGATGTCAAACCGATGGTCGTTTTGGAAAACAGCATCCCATTCCAAAATATCTGCTTGGATGAAATTAATTTGTGCCGAAAGGCTTTTTGCATTCTGTTGCGCTACGCGCAGCGCATCGCTCGAAACATCCAGGGCGTATACCTGGGCTTTCGGCAGTGCTTTTTTCAGCGCAATAGCGATACAGCCACTTCCTGTGCCAATGTCGATAATACGTAAAGGAACAGTTGAAGGCCGGTGATGGCGGGTGATGAGGTGCACTAACTCTTCGGTCTCCGGCCGCGGTATGAGCACGGCGTCGCTTACGGCGAGTTTCATCCCCATAAACCAAGTATGTCCCAAAATGTATTGGATGGGTTTTGCTTGTTGGAGCGCTGACAGTGCGGTAGTAAACCATTCCCCGTCTTCCTCGCCCAGTGGCGCCTGCCGGTTTAATAAGTAAGTCGTCTTAGACCAGTCGAATCGATCTTCAGCCAGGAGGTAACAGAGCTGCTTAATTTCATCTACAGGGTATAAACCCAAAAGACCATCCACGAACCGTTGTTCGATTGCCGCTAGTGTCTGCATGGATGCAAACTTACATCATCCACGTGGATTGGCCAAACGATACAGTTGCTTACCTCGTGGCTACCATTGTTTTACCTATTCTTTACCCTTTGTTTAGTACTTCCTTACTACTTCCTTACCTCTTCCATACCATTTCCTTACCATTTCCTTACCTCTTCCTTACCTCTTCCTTACCTCTTCCTTACCAAACCCTTACCATTTCCTTACCAAATCTTTACCAAACCTTTACCTAGGCGGTAAAAAACGGGTAGAAAAGCAGTAAAGAAAGCGTAAACAAAGTGTGGGGAAGATTTAAGCGGCGGCCGATAAAAAGAACATTTTTAAGTATGTTTGCGTCATGCAGGAACATGAGGTTTACATGCGGCGCTGCCTCGAATTGGCCCGGTTGGGGATGGGGGCGGTAAGCCCTAATCCGATGGTAGGGGCGCTGTTGGTTCACGATGGAAAAGTCGTTGCCGAAAACTACCACCAACGGTTCGGCGGACCGCACGCCGAAGTGTTGGTTATCGAAGAGGCGCTCGCCAAGTATGGCGATGGCGCCGCAACGCTATTCCGCAATTCTACGCTGTATGTTAGTTTGGAGCCGTGCGCCCATTACGGAAAGACCCCGCCCTGTGCGAAGCTATTGGCCGAACATCAACTCGGAGAGGTCGTTGTGGCCTGCCGCGACCCGTTTGATGAGGTGAACGGCAAAGGAATAGCCCTGATGGAAGAAGCCGGCATTCGGGTAACGGAAGGGGTGATGGCCGATGCATCGCGGTGGTTAAACCGGCGGTTTATTACCCGCATAAAGCAACAACGACCATATGTTATCCTGAAATGGGCGCAAACGGCAGATGGCTACATGGCGCCGGCCGACAGCACCCAACGATGGATTACCGGCGCAGAAGCAAAGCAATTGGTGCACCGCTGGCGCAGCGAAGAGGATGCGGTATTGGTGGGGGCACAAACTGCTTTAGCCGACAACCCCCAGCTCAATGTAAGGGAGTGGAAGGGCAAGAATCCCAAACGGGTACTCATCGATAGGCATCTTGCCGTGGGTGCCACGGCCCACCTGTTGGACGGTAGTACGGAAACGATGGTGTTTAACGCTACGCGAACCGACTGGGAAGGGAATACCAAATACATTGCCCTCGAAGATTTCGATTGGTACCTGCCCCAGAAAATACTCTTCCAACTTTATTTGATGGACGTCCAATCCATTATCATAGAGGGGGGGCGAAAGACACTCGACCTCTTTATCGAAGCGGGTTTGTGGGACGAAGCACGGATATTCACATCGCCCCAGGTTTGGGGGAGCGGTATTGCGGCGCCCGTATGCCACGCCGCAGCGGCGGATAATGAGCAAGTCGGCGCGGACCGGCTGGATATATATTATCGAAACAGCAATCAACACAGCACGAGTTAATGGACTTCTACATCGCTGCAGTTATTCAGGCCTTATGCTTCGGTCCACTGGTCGTTGGACTCTTCCTGTCGATGAAGATTTTCAATATTCCGGATATTACCACGGATGGGAGTTACACATTGGGCGCCGTTATCACAGCCGTGGGGCTATCCAACGGATACCCGCCATTGGTTACGCTCCTTTTAGCCATGGGCGGTGGCGCATTGGCCGGGTGCTGCACGGCCTTGATCCATACCTGGCTGCGCATACATGCACTGTTGGCAGGTATCTTGGTGATGACCGCACTTTATTCGGTCAATCTGATGCTCTTGGGGCGGTCTAATATGCCGCTGCTCGATTACCCGGATGTCTTCAGTCAATGGGGAATATTCGGCAATACGGACCATAACACCTTGTCGGTGTTGCTGCTTTTTGTTGTTATTTTGCTTTTTGCGATGGCCTACTTGCTGCGTAGCGATTTTGGCATCGCACTGCGCGCTACGGGCGATAGCGAGCCCATGATTAGGGCCCAGGGGGTAAACACCACACGGATGAAGGTGTATGGTTTGGCTCTTTCCAATGGACTGGTTGCCTGGAGCGGCGGACTGATGGCGCAATTCCAGGGGTTTGCAGATATCAATATGGGGATAGGCATCGTAATCAGCGGACTGGGAGCCGTTATTATCGGTGATACGTTGATTAACTTCATGAAACTGCGCACCATGTTGCCCATGTTGGTTTGTGTTATCGTAGGGGTGGTCTTATTCCAGTCGATGCTAGCATTGGCACTGAGCGCTGGCATTAACCCCAGCTTGTTGAAACTCACCACCGCCCTGCTGGTATTGGCCATTGTGGCGTTGCCCCGCGTGGGCGATGCATTGCAATTGGCTAAGCGTTAAGTAGAAATAAGGATGCTTCAGCTACAACATATCACTAAAGTTTTCAACGCAGGCAAAGCTACGGAGGTTGCCGCTGTCCAAGACCTCACGCTCCACCTGGAGCCACAGAGTTTCAATGTATTGGTGGGTGCCAATGGTTCTGGGAAAAGCACGTTGCTCAATTTGATTGCTGGCAGCATATACCCCGATACCGGGAATATACTCCTGCGCGAACGCGAAATCCAGCGATTGGCAGACTACCGCCGTAGTAGGTGGATAGGGCGGGTGTTTCAAAACCCATTGATGGGTACTGCCGCCTCGTTGAGTGTGTTGGATA
Organism: Parapedobacter flavus; assembly: GCF_035818675.1. Taxonomy (NCBI): domain Bacteria; kingdom Pseudomonadati; phylum Bacteroidota; class Sphingobacteriia; order Sphingobacteriales; family Sphingobacteriaceae; genus Parapedobacter; species Parapedobacter flavus. The sequence continues at coordinate 42,969 of NZ_JAYKZZ010000029.1, read as the reverse complement.
ATTTCCGTATGGCTGCCCTGCGTCGATCGACCAAATGGATGACGCTGGGCACTGGTGGCCGGTTCCGGAAACAGGTTGCCGAAAAAATAGCGACACTGGGAATGGGCCTGGAAAATAAGCTTACACAACCCATGGGGTCGTTGAGTGGTGGGCAGCGGCAGGCACTCACGTTGCTGATGACGGTTATGGCCGATGTAGACGTACTCTTGCTTGATGAGCCATCAGCCGCGCTGGACCCACGTTCGGCACGGCAAGTGATGGAAATTGCTAACCGACTTATAGCCGAAGATCGACTGACGGCATTATTGGTTACCCACAACATCAGTGAGGCACTCCGCTATGGCAGCCGGCTCATACAGATGGAGAGTGGAAAAGTCATCAGGGATTATGATGTAGCTGCCAAACGCATGCTTGATCACAGTGCCGTGGTGTCGTGGTTTGATTATTTCTGATCAAATTCCTACCTTTGGTTGGCTTTACCTATAGCCCAGTTATATGACCTTGTCTGAAGATATATTGCATTTTATTTGGAAGTACCGGCTGTTTACCACCCAAGACTTACGCACCCAATCGGGCAAACAGATCCGCGTTCTCCATATGGGGACCCACAATCATGATGCTGGGCCCGATTTTCTGGCGGCACGTGTGGTCATCGACGGGGTCGATTGGGGCGGTAATGTAGAGATACATGTGCGAGCGTCCGATTGGGACCGACACCGGCATCACCAAGATGAAGCTTATAACAACGTTATTCTACACGTGGTTTACGAAGACGATAAGGACGCTTACCGTGAAGATGGCACACAGCCTGAAACATTGGAATTGAAACCGCGGATATCCGCTACGATCTTGCCACGGTATCGGGAACTCATGAGCGGCATGTGGTGGATTCCGTGTGAAAAAATGATTCACAGGGTTCCGCAGTTTCATTTGTCGCAATGGTTATCCCGTCTATTGATGGAACGTTTTGAGCATAAAATTTCGACCATATATACGTTGTTAGACCAACAACGTGGCAGTTGGGAAGACACCTGCTACATCTGGATGGCACGGAGTTTCGGGTTCAAGGTGAATGCCGACGCCTTCGAACAATTGGCACGGAGCCTGCCATTGTCCGTAATTGGAAAACATAAAAATAATCCACTGGCGGTAGAGGCCCTGTTTTTCGGGCAAGCTGGGATGTTAGAAAATCAGAAGTTCGAAGATGCTTACCCACAGGCACTCCAGCGCGAATACGCGCATTTGCGGCAGCTACATTCGTTGCGTCCCATGGGCGGGGCACCGTGGCGTTTTATGCGGACACGGCCGGGGAATTTTCCGACGGTACGCATTGCGCAGTTTGCGGCCCTTTGCTTACGGTCTACGCAGTTGTTTTCCATCATCACCAACATCAAGGACATAGGATTCCTGAAGACATTTTTTGACGACCTTCCGGTAAGCCTCTATTGGCTTAAGCATTATCGCTTTGATTCGCCGTCGTCTCCAGGAGGAAACCAACTGGGTGAACGGTCGGTCGATATATTGTTGATCAATGCGGTAGCAGGCATAATATTTGCCTATGGCAAATATATCGGTAAAGAAACGTATCTTTACCGAGCGGTAGCCCTGCTCGAAGCACTTAAGGTAGAGGATAATGCGGTTTTGCGCCGTTTTTCCGCGATAGGGGTAAAGGTAGCGCAAGCCGCCGAGTCACAGGCTTTGTTACAAATGAAAACGTTTTATTGCGACAAGAAAAAATGTTTGGATTGCGGTGTGGGGTTGCAATTGATTAAACACGGTGAATGATGGTAAAGCGAATTCTCTTGTTTTTCGAACAACGTTCCTTTGGGGTCTGCACCTATATCGGTGAACGTTTGGGTATCTCCATTTCCAAACTCAGGTTGTTCTTTATTTATACCTCTTTTCTAGCGGTGGGCTTTCCGATTATCTTTTATTTTTTAGCTGGCATCGTCTTGGATTTCCGGAATTACATCAAACGCATGCGCCATCGGCTTTGGGATGTTTAATATGCGGTGATTAGCCAGCCGTTGCTACGCTTTCAGTATACTAGCGATTTCGTTATGCCCTTTTTCGCTGGCCAAGTCTGATGCGGTTTTACCCATTTCGTTCTTGATTTCTACTAACGCACCGTTTTCCAATAAGAGGATGATGAGGTCGATGTTGCCAGTTTGTGCTGCCAGGTGCAATGGGCTGGTGCGCGAGGTTTGTAACACGTTCACTTCTCCTCCCGCCTCGATGAGCATCTTGGCGATACCATCAAAGCCCGACCCAATAGCAGCATGCAACGGATACACGTTGTAGCCATTCTTGGAATGGGCATTGGGATCGGCACCTTTTTCCAATAGGAAGCGTACGATATCCTCATTTCCGAAATGCGTTGCCATTCCTAGAGGGGTAAATCCGTGGTCAGAAATCATGTTCAGCACCTCCGCATCGTTTTCTACCATCGCGTGTACCTGTTCAAGCAGGTTGGCTGCTGCCGCTTCGTGTATGCTCACCTCATTGATGTGCCTAAGCAATACTTTTGCAATTTGGGGCTTGTTATAATAGCAGGCGAGTAGAAGCGGGGAGATTTCGTGACTGGTTTTCTGATTGCAGAGCGCAGGGTTCCCATTCAGCAAATCGTCGATGGCTATGCTATCGCCTTTCTCTATATATTCTTCTAGTAGACTAAGACTCATTTTTTCTCTTTGGATAGTCAAACAAACTAAATACAAGGACGAAATAACTAAAAATTTATGAAACCTGCATGAGGTCATTCAAGCTTTCTTGCCCTAAAAGAGAACTTAGATTAGACCGAAAATTGCCACAACGTCATATTGTTGTAGTATTACGTCTACAAAAAAGCCTTTTTGGTATATATTTGTTTGGTATACTCAATCTTTGATGTACTTTTGTAATGCCCTCCCAAAGGGCATGTTTTTCATAGGTAGATGTAGGGTCGAATATTTAGTTATTCGGCCCTTTTTTCTTACTCGTCCCATTTCCCGTTCGCGTCCTGCAAAAATGTTAAAAAATGTGAAATTATTTTCGAAAAAGTAGTGTTTTTATACATTTGCTCATACAATTTATCATTTCTAAAAAAACCAATTTTCGTATGTTAACACGTGCCATTACTTTACCAAAAGTTATCCTTTTACTATTGGTGTTGTGCGGAGTGGTTCCCATTCCGTGTGTGCAGCGCGTTACTGTTGCACAAAGTTTGTCCCTTTACACACCTTATACTAAAATTTCAGTGCCTCCGGGCGAATCCATTGATTATTCAGTGGATGTGATCAACAATGGCGGGGGCATCAGGAGTGCTGAGCTGACCGTTTCGGGCTTGCCCGAGGGGTGGTCTTATGAGCTGAAATCGGGCGGGTGGGCTGTAGAGCAGCTTTCCGTATTACCCCGAGAAAAGAAAAATGTTTCCTTCAAGGTACAGGTGCCTTACAAAGTAGAAAAAGGGACTTACCAGTTCAGGCTTGCAGCAAGAGGCGCCAGCAGCCTACCGCTCACGGTGGTGGTGTCTGAACAGGGTTCCTTTAAATCGGAGTTTAATACCGATCAGGCCAATATGGAAGGGGCAGCCAATTCAACATTTACTTTTAACGCCACGCTCCGGAATCCATCCAGTGAAGACCAGGTCTACGGTCTGCGGGCACAGGTACCACAAGGGTGGAATGCGCTATTCCGCGCAAACGGCAAGCAAGTGTCTTCTGTAAAAGTAGATCCCAACCAAACGCAGAATATTACCATTGAGTTGGATCCGCCCGATCAACTTGGTGCGGGGAAATATAAAGTTCCAGTAGTTGCCTCAGCGAGTGGAATGTCTTCCAATTTGGAGCTCGAAGTGGCTATTACAGGGTCGTATAACCTCGAGCTGACCACCCCAACCGGGAGGTTGAGCACATCCATTACCGCGGGCGGTGATGAAAAGGTGGAGCTCTTGGTGAAAAATACGGGGTCAGCACCGCTCAAAAACATCGAAATGAAATCGTCGGCACCGGTAGACTGGACCGTGGCCTTTCAGCCTGCAAAAATTGACGTGATTGCCCCTGGGCAACACGCTCAGGTTGTGGCAACCATCGAATCGAGCGGGAAAGCCGTGGCGGGCGATTACGTGACCAATCTGGAGGCCAAAACCGCCGAAAAGACGGCTACGGCATCACTGCGCGTATCTGTGCGCACTCCGTTGCTTTGGGGATGGCTGGGCATCGTCATCATTCTTGGTTCACTGGGTGGCGTTTATTATTTGTTTCGCAAATATGGAAGGAGGTAGCCCGTGGATCAGTCAATTATTGAACTTAAGGGGCTTACTAAACGGTATGGCGATTTTACAGCCGTCGATAGCCTCGACCTCTCTGTAAACAAAGGGGAGATTTTTGGACTATTAGGCCCAAACGGCGCGGGCAAGTCGACAACCATTTTGATGATGTTGGGGCTTACCGAGCCCACGTCGGGCGTGGTGCAAGTGTGTGGAATAGACTCCACGACAAATCCCATTGAGGTGAAGCGCAGGGTAGGCTACTTGCCAGACGATGTGGGGTTTTATGAGCAGTTGAGTGGCCGCGAGAACCTGCTCTACACGGCTAGGCTCAACCGTCTTTCGCCAAGTGAAGCGGCCTTGCGTGTTGATCATCTTCTGGCGCGCGTGGGCTTACAACAAGCCGCTGGGAAAAAGGTCGGTAAATATTCGCGGGGAATGCGGCAGCGTTTGGGCTTAGCCGATGTATTGGTGAAAAACCCCGAGGTCATCATTCTCGATGAGCCGACCTTGGGGATAGACCCCATTGGCGTGCGCGAGTTTTTGGAGCTGATCGTGGCGTTAAGCCGCGAAGAACGGATAACCGTATTGCTTTCTTCTCACCACTTGCACCAAGTGCAACAGGTGTGCAATCGCGTGGGCATATTTGTGGCTGGGAGGCTTCTTGCAGAAGGGCGTGTAGCCGACTTATCGCGCGCGCTGTTTTCGGATAAGGAACCGTACATCATAGAAGTCGGTGTCGATACGGGGGGATTGGAAAATGCGGCCGAGCGGATTTCGGCCGTTGAAACTGCCGTGCTCGAGTTGGGCCCCGTAGTAACCGCCACATTTGATGCCGATAAACTACGTGTAGGCAGTGAGGAAGATATTAGCGCCGATGTCGCACGAGCCGTGGTCAATTCCGGTGTGGGTCTTACCTCCCTGACGATGAAGGAATACGGTTTGGATGATATTTATACAAAATATTTCGAGGGGGGCGAGGCGTATGGAAAAATTGCATAATATGGTCACGCAGTTGAAAGGCAATCGCTGGGTAACCAAGGTATCTGATGCCGCGGAGCGACTGCGTTCGAAAATGAGTGAACGGAAGGCCCAAAGGGCCATTCATCCTTTTTGGGTCATCGTTCAAAAGGAAATATCCGACCATGTGCGCAGCTGGCGGTTCAACATCCTATTGTTCCTGATCCTGTTGACTTGTATTGGCTCGCTTTACACATCGATTACCAATCTGGTAAATGAGCTTTCGAAATCCAGCAGTGCAGACGACCCGTTTCTCTTTTTAAAGTTGTTTACCCAATCGGATGGTTCATTACCTCCGTTCCATGTTTTTATTGGCTTTCTCGGCCCTCTGCTTGGTATAGGGCTGGGCTTCGATGCCATCAATTCAGAGCAGAACTCGGGAACATTGAGCCGCATCATGGCACAGCCTATCCACCGCGATTACTTAATCAATGCGAAGTTTGTCGCTGCGTTGGCGGTAATTGGCGTCATGTTTTTTGCCCTGGGTTTTCTGGTGATGGGGTTTGGTCTGTTTATTATTGGTATCCCACCTACGGCCGCGGAGTTTTTGCGGATTACTTCTTTCCTGTTGTTGAGCGTTTTGTACGTGGCGTTCTGGCTCAATTTAGCAGTGTTTTTGTCTATTCGATTCCGCCAGGCTGCCACATCGGCGCTTACGGCAATTGCCATTTGGTTGTTCTTTACTGTCTTCTACCAGCTTATCGTCAATATGATTGCCCGGGCAATGGCGCCACCCGAAATGGTACTGCAAGAGCAACTGATGGCTTATCAGCAGTTTGTGGGTAATCTTATGCGTGTCGTTCCCAGTCAGCTGTATACCGATGCGACCACGACTTTATTGATGCCGTCGGTAAGGAGCTTGGGCCCGCTGACGATGCAACAGACCTATGGGGCCATTCCGAGTCCGCTGCCATTGGGTCAAAGCCTGTTGATTGTCTGGCCGCAGCTTACCGGGCTTATCGCGGCAACCGTTGTGTGCTTTGCGTTGTCATATGTTTCCTTTATGCGAAAAGAAATTCGCTCACGTTAGAAGCCATGCGCGTGAGGCCTTCATCACGAATAGGTGCCCCCGGCGTGAGGTGAGTTTGTAATTAAAAAGCGATTTGGTTATGTTTGACAAACTTTCATAACGATGAAGCGTAAGGTTGTTGTTGCCATAACCGGAGCCAGTGGTTCCATTTATGCCAAAGTGTTGCTAGATAAACTGATGGCATTGAATACCCAGTGGGATACGGTGGCGCTGGTGATGTCTGATAATGCCCGGGATGTATGGAAATTTGAGTTGGGGAATGCTAGCTACGCGGATTACCCATTCAAGCTTTACGAGAAAAATGACTTCTACGCGCCGTTTGCGTCTGGGTCGGCTCGGTTTGATACGATGATTGTGTGTCCATGTTCGATGGGTACATTGGCGAGGATAGCACATGGTACCTCGTCCGATTTGACCACCCGTGCCGCAGACGTGATATTGAAAGAACGACGAAAGCTTGTTTTGGTGCCACGGGAGACGCCACTGAGTGTGATCCATCTCCGTAATATGCTGACGGTTACCGAGGCTGGAGGGATCATCTGCCCGGCAAGTCCGTCGTTTTACAGCCTGCCAAAAAACACTGAAGAGATTGCTGCAACAGTAATTGATCGCGTGCTGGTCCTGGCGGGCTTCGAGTTGAATGGTTATGAATGGGGGCAATAGCAGATTCTGAAAATAAATAGTTGCCATTACGACGGATTTTGTACTTTTGTTAGTTAATGAATACATACACCGCCATAAATCCACCCCTTTTGTTTTTTTACGATATCCATGGATAACCTACTCATCAAGTCTGCCAAAATTGTTTTTCCCGACACGCCATTTCGTGACCATGAGCGGGATGTGTTGATTAAAGAGGGCGTGGTTACCAAAATTGCTGCACGCATCAAGGCCGATGGCAATCGCCAGACCGTTGTTGACGCAAAAGGACAATACTTGGCACCGGGGTTTTTTGATATGAACGTGAATTTCGGCGAGCCGGGACTAGAGACCAAAGAAGACATCGTGTCTGGATGCGCCGCTGCAGCTGCCGGAGGGTTCACGGGTGTAGCTGTCCAACCCAATACCCAGCCGTCACTGCACAGTCGATCTGAAGTGGCGTTGATCGTGAATCGCGCCAAATCCTTGCTTGTAGATGTGTATCCTATCGGTACGATAAGTAAAAAACGCCAGGGCGAAGAACTGGCCGAGTTGTATGATATGAAGTTGGCAGGGGCGGTAGCATTCGGCGACGGCGACAAACCTGTGCAACAGGCAGGGTTGATGAGTAGGGCGCTGCTATATAGTAAGGGGTTTAACGGTCGTATTATATCCTATCCCGAAGATGTGTCCGTCGCTGCCGGTGCAAAGATGAACGAGGGGATTACCAGTACGTACCTTGGGATGCGCGGTAATCCGAACTTAGCAGAGGCACTGATGGTTGCCCGCGATTTGTACCTAGCCGAATATAACGATGCGCCAATCCACTTTGCTACCATCAGTACCGCCGGAAGCGTAGATCTGATCCGTCGGGCCAAGGCACGAGGCATATCCGTTACCTGTGAAGTAGCGGCCCACCACTTGGTGATGACGGACGAGCTGGTTGTCGGCTTCGATAGTAACTATAAAGTGAGTCCGCCGCTTCGTACAGCTGGAGACCGCAAGGCGCTTCTCAGGGGCCTCAAGGACGGCACCATCGATGCCATCGTATCCCAACACACCCCGCACGAGATCGAATATAAGGAGGTCGAATTTCAGATTGCTGCAGAAGGTATCGTTGGACTGCAAACCGTACTGCCATTAGCCCTCCAAGCGGGATTGACAGTTGAGCAGTTAGTGGAGAAGTTGGCCATTGGTCCGCGGCGTGTTCTGGGACTGCCCATCCCCGAGTTTAAGGAAGGTGCTGCCGCCAACCTCGTTTTGTTTGATATCGAGAGGGAATGGCGTTTCGACCAGCAAACAAACTACTCCAAATCAAGTAATAGTCCGCTGTTCGGCAGCACCCTTAAAGGGGCCGTAACAATGGTGTTCAATAAACGTCAAATAGCAAACACACAAATCTAATGGACCAACATATTCACAACGCGCTTGGGAAATGCCTGCAGGACTATGCCGAGGCAACGCAAATGGAAGTGTCGCCCGTACTTATTCCGCTGGTTGACGTATTTGAAAGCGATAGCGCCTTTTTAGACAAAGTGGCACGAGCTGATGCCATTTTTGACAACCACCCCCGTTTTGAGGAATTGCGAGAAATCACCTTCGACCTCCTGTTGATGAATTTCTTTGCCGCCGATGTGGAAAAGCTGGAAAGCGATTATCTGGAGTCGGAAGCGTGGGACGCGATTGAGGAGCAGACCATTGACCGGGGCACGGAATTGCTTAACCTGCTGCTCTATTTCCGCGAATGTGCAGATGAACAGATCGAGCCGCAATTAGACGATTACCTCAAGGAATTTTTATTGGTAGATGAAGACGAATTCCAAGATGAACACCGCATTTATGAACCGATTATTGCTAACCAGCTGTTGGTGGATAGTGCGTATGACGAAATAGCGAAGGTTGCGGCTACGATTCCCAAAAACCAAGAGCTTGCCGACTTGTTCTATCCGATAATGAGTTTCTTTTATGAACAACATCCAACAGATGCCGACTTGGCAGCATATACAACGGACAGTGCCAATCCGGCGTTTGATAATGCTGTATACGGATTATTGGTAGCCTATCATCATTAATAAACACACATAACCATGACAACAAATCCGAATACCGAAGAAAAGGTGAGCGCAAAGCGCGCGGCTCTCACTAATGCACTGATCTGGGCAGTAATCAATATCATTATTTTCCTATTGGTATATTATGCATCGCCAACATTGATGGCAAACCCAGCCTTTAGCTTTATCACCATGGCAATCGGTATTGGTCTTGCCATTTATTTTACGATAGACCTTCGTAAAAAAATAGGTGGCTATTGGTCGTTCCGCGTGGCCTTAGGTAATATTTTCCTGATGTTCTTCGTGCAAGTGGTTATTTTTACGGTTTTTACCACCGCGTTTGGCAAATGGATTGAACCATCTTATACTGAATGGCGTTTGGAAGAAGCCCGAAACCAAGCCGTTGTACAAGCCGAACAGATGACCAGCGACCAAGATCAGGTTGATGAGATGATAGCACGATCGGAGAAATGGTCTAAAATGCTTATTGATCCGGGCTTTAAAGAGTTTACGATGATATTGGCCGTCATCGCGATTTTTTACTTCATCGGCGCGCTTATTTTTGCCGCTATTTTCAAACGCGAACGCCCGGTTTTTGCGCCGGTTGATCAGGAACAGTAGATCTTGATGGATATTTCTGTTGTCATTCCCTTATATAATGAGGCGGAATCATTGCCGGAGCTTACGGCATGGATTCGGCGTGTGATGGACGACCATCGTTTCCGTTACGAGATTATTTTGGTTGATGACGGAAGTACAGACGGTTCATGGACGGTTATCGAAGGCCTAAAGGTCATGAATCCGAAAATATCCGCGGTCAAGTTCAGGCGAAATTACGGCAAGTCTGCGGCGCTAAACGTGGGCTTCGCTGCGGCGCAGGGCGACGTGATCATTACCATGGATGCCGATTTGCAGGATAGCCCAGACGAAATTCCCGAGTTATACCGCCGCATTACGCAGGATGAGTTTGACTTGGTGTCGGGGTGGAAGCAGAAACGCCATGATCCCCTCAGTAAGACAATGCCCACCAAACTTTTTAACGCGGTGACGCGGAGCATGTCGGGTATCCACAACCTGCACGATTTCAACTGCGGATTGAAGGCCTATCGGAAAGAGGTGGTGAAGAGCATCGAGGTCTATGGCGAGATGCACCGCTACATCCCGGTGCTTGCCAAATGGGCAGGCTTCCGGCGTATCGATGAACAGGTCGTTCAGCATTTCCCCCGTAAATACGGTACCACGAAATTCGGTCCGGGACGATTCATCAAGGGCTTTTTGGATTTGCTTTCTATTTTTTTTGTTGGCAAATTCGGTAAACGGCCCATGCATTTTTTCGGCACCATGGGGGTGCTGAGTTTCCTCACCGGCTTTGTTATTGCCGTGTGGCTCGTGGTGGAGAAGCTGGTGAGCATTGCTAACCAAAGCCCTTATCGGAATGTAACCGATCAGCCCCTGTTTTTCTTTGCGCTTATCGCTATCGTTATCGGTACGCAACTGTTCCTTACGGGATTTGTTGCCGAGCTTGTTTCCAGAAACGGTGTAGACCGTAACAATTATCAAATAGAGAAAGTCATTTAATCCATGTTTTTCTCGATAATCATTCCCCTTTATAACCGACCGCAAGAAGTTGGTGAACTACTCGATAGTCTCACCAACCAAACGTATTCGTCTTTTGAGGTGTTGGTCATCGAAGATGGCTCGACGATCGATGCCCGGCAGGTTGTGGAGGCTTATCGGGAGCGGCTTGATGTGCATTATTACGTTAAGCCGAATGCAGGGCAGGGGTTTGCCCGTAATTTCGGTTTTGAACAGGCCAAAGGGGATTATTTCGTCGTTTTTGACTCAGACTGCTTAATTCCACCGGATTACCTGGCGACAGTAGCTGCTTTTCTGGCAACGACATGGCTCGATGCCTATGGTGGCCCCGATGCGGCCCACGATTCTTTTACCCCTATACAGAAGGCCATCAGTTACGCCATGACCTCTCCGTTTACCACGGGTGGCATTCGCGGCAACCGGAAGCATGTCGGGCAGTTTCATCCGCGCAGCTTCAATATGGGCGTGTCAAGAGCAGTATGGGAGCGGGTCGGCGGGTTCAAACTCGCCCGGCTCGGCGAGGATATCGAATATAGTATCCGTATTCAGGCGTCGGGCTTTCGAATTGGGCTTATCCCCGATGCGGTAGTGTTCCACAAGCGGCGAACGGATTTCAAACAGTTTTATAAGCAATTGCATTTTTTCGGTCGTGCGCGTATTAATATTTACAAACACTTTCCTGCTGAGCTCAAGTTCGTTCATTTTCTGCCGGCTTTGTTCGCTCTGTTTTTAATTGCTTTGTTGCTGTTCAATTTATGGTACGCGGTATCCGATGCTCCTACTGCCACGTGTATTGGGCTACTGGCGATGGTGGGTAACCTATTACTCGGTATATACACGGCGTTGCTTTTTATCCACGCGCTCGTGTCGACCAAGCGGTTAACTGTGGCGTTGTTGGGCGTGGTCGCTTCATTTATCCAACTTTGTGCCTATGGATTCGGATTCATGCAAGATTTTTTTAAGCGCGTGGTATTGAGGCACGGTTGAGAAGCGCGGCCGTGTTGATAAATCGACTTTGCTATTTCGTAGGATGAATTGTATTTTGGCACATCGAAATCTGATTGCGTTTGATATCTAATACACAACATAGCCTTGATAAACTGGAAACCTTGTTGAAAGACTTAGGCTATAAAGTGCGTTATGAAAAAGGTAATTTCAAAACTGCGGCCTGCATGCTTGAACACAGTAAGGTGGTGGTGGTCAATCGGTTTTCAAACATAGAAACAAAAATCAGCTCACTCGTGGGTATCCTAAGGGATATGCCAACCATCGATGCGGAATTGGATGAAAAGCAGCGGCAATTTTTACGAAGTATCAAACAAACTAGACTCACGGTTTGACGGTTAAATTTTTAGGTACGGGTACGTCCCAAGGTGTTCCGGTCATTGCGTGCGACTGCGCGGTGTGTACCTCATCAAATGTGAAGGATAACCGCTTGCGGTCTTCTGTATTGATCGCATTGGAAGGCAAAAACCTGGTAATCGATACCGGGCCGGATTTCCGCTATCAAATGCTGCGTGAGCGTGTTACCCATTTGGATGCTGTACTGTTTACCCATTCGCACAAAGACCATGTGGCAGGGTTGGACGACGTCCGCGCTTTCAACCGGCAACGGGGTGCAGCTGTTGATATTTATGGTACGCGGGATGTGCACGAAGCGCTGCAACGCGAATTTTACTATGCTTTTTCAGCAAAGCGGTACCCGGGTGTGCCGATGCTCAACCTGCATGAAATCACGTCCACGCCCTTCCGGCTGTTCGACCACGAAGTGATTCCTATAGAGGTGATGCATTATTTGATGCCGGTTTTGGGCTTTCGTATTGGCGATTTCACCTACATTACTGATGCGAAAACCGTGGACGATACGGAAGTCGAAAAGATAAATGGCACCAAAGTTTTGGTCGTCAATGCACTGCAACACGAGGCGCACATTTCGCATTTTACCCTAGACGAAGCGGTGGCATTCGCACAACGAATCGGTGCCGAACAAACCTATTTCACACATATTAGCCATCGGCTCGGCCTACATCGTGAGGTTGAGGCGGCGCTGCCAGATGGCATTTTCCTCGCTTATGACGGCTTGCAACTCTCGATTTCTTGATAGCTGATTGCAGCCTACGCAAACCTTTTGTGATTGCTGGTGTTATAGTAGATGATTGTTAAAATTTAACCTCAGTATTATGGGAAATTTGCTTTATATCATTGCAGTAGTCCTCGTGATTGTTTGGGCAATCAGCTACTTTGGTGGCTATGTAACAGGCGGGATTATTCACGTTTTGTTAGTAATCGCGATTATCGCGATTTTATTGCGCGTCATCCGAAGCGCGGCCTAGGTACTTTTCCCCAGAAGGATTTCAGCGATATGGAGGTCTTCGGGAAAGGTGATTTTGATATTATGGGTATCTCCATCCACTAACGTGATGGGATACCCTTTTTTTTCTACTATCGATGCGTCGTCGGTAAATGAATGGTCTTCATCCTGCTCATACGCATCGCAAAGGATAGCGCCGTTAAACGACTGCGGCGTTTGCATCAAGTAAACGTAAGATCGGGGTAGTGCATTGTTTTTCAATCCGTTTTCACTTGTTATCCGTACGGAATCGGTACTCGGTCTAGCCAGTGCAGCCGCACCCGTGCGAGCAGCTTGCTGATAAGTTTTATCAATGAGGGTAGTCGACACCAGCGGTCGGGCGGCATCGTGCACCGCAATTATGCTGTGTGTCAAGTCAGCCCCCGTCGATTTTATCTCAGATAAGCCATTCTTTACACTTTCGAAGCGGCTTTTCCCACCATTCACCACGGTATGAGGTACGGTAAAACGATAGTTTTCGCATAGTGCCGACCAGTCGTCGCGTAGCGATGGATGCAAGACCACGATGATTTGCGGTGAACTGCCACTACGGTGGAAAGCGAGCATGGCATGCATCATCACCGGAAGGCCATCCAGCAGCAGAAACTGCTTGGGTATATCGGCGCCCATGCGACTACCCGTTCCCCCCGCTACAATAATCGCATAATTCATGTTTAGCTATGGCATTCGGGATTGATATGAACCTATATGATCAACATGGCGTCGCCGTAGCTATAAAAACGGTATTTTTCTTTAACGGCAACTTCGTAGGCATTCATCACATTTTCATAGCCACCAAAAGCTGCGATCATGACCAACAGCGTTGATTCGGGCGTATGGAAATTGGTGATCATGCTATTGGCGATGCTGAATTCGTATGGCGGATAGATGAACTTGCTCGTCCATTCACTTGCCGGTTTGAGGTGCTTGTCGGCAGATACTGCCGATTCGATAGCTCGCATGGAAGTGGTGCCGACCGAACAGACGCGTCTTTTTTCGTCGATGGCTTTGTTCACTGTTTTAGCAGCTTCTTCAGGGATGAAAAACTGCTCTGAATCCATTTTGTGTTTGGTGAGGTCTTCTACTTCCACCTGGCGGAAAGTTCCCAGCCCCACATGGAGCGTAACCTCGGCAAACTCGATTCCTTTCAACTCCAAGCGCTTCATCAGTTCGCGGCTGAAATGAAGTCCGGCGGTAGGAGCAGCCACGGCACCTTCGTGCTTGGCAAATATAGTTTGGTAGCGGAATTTGTCTTCCGGCGTTGCTTTACGCTTGATGTACTTGGGTAGGGGGGTCTCGCCGAGCACTTCGATGTTGCGACGGAACTCTTCGTCCGTACCGTCAAACAGGAAGCGGATAGTACGGCCACGCGAGGTGGTGTTGTCTACCACTTCGGCTACCAACAGGTCGTCTTCACCGAAATACAGCTTATTTCCTACGCGGATTTTACGGGCGGGATCTACCAAAACATCCCAAAGGCGAAGGTCCTTGTTCAATTCGCGCAAAAGGAACACTTCAATGGTGGCACCGGTTTTTTCCTTATTTCCATACATCCGGGCAGGGAAAACCTTGGTGTTGTTGAGGATCATCACATCCTTATCGTCGAAATAATCCAGCACATCCCGAAAAATCTTATGCTCTATTTTCCCTGTTTTGCGGTCGAGTACCATCAATCGTGATTCATCTCGATGGTCGGCCGGTTCGTAGGCAATTAGCGATTCAGGTAAATTGAACTTAAACTGTGATAGCTTCATTGTTGACGTGAATTTTAGATGGCGGCATACCGATATGCCAACCGTGTAAATTAGCGTGCAAAGTTAGGAAATTATTTAATATTATAATGTGTATTTTTGGCTGTAACTAAATGCGATTTGAGTCGTCTTATTAGATATGATGTTATTTCTGAGGTTAATCGGCGAGAGTTTTGGTTTTGCGTTTACAGCATTGCGCGAAAACCGCACGCGAACGTTTCTGTCGTTGCTTGGTGTAACCATCGGTATCCTCATCATCATCGGCGTGTTTTCGGCGGTAGACACCCTGCGTGCCAACTTGGAGAACAGCGTGGAGAAATTGGGTAGTAAAACGCTTTATGTGCAAAAATGGCCTTGGGGCGGTGGCGAGGAATATCCTTGGTGGAAATACGTGAACCGCCCGGATCCCGACATACGCGACTTCAATGCCTTGCGCGACCGGATGACCACGGCCGAAGCCATCACGTTCAATATCGATGTGGGCAATCGTATGGCCCAATATGGTAACAACAATGTTTCTGGGATTACCGTCTCGGCCGCTTCGCACGATTTGTATGATATCCGTAAGCTCGAAATCGTGGAGGGCCGGTATTTTACGGCGTCCGAATCCGACCGGGGCAGCAATGTCGCCGTCATCGGGGCCACCATCGCCGAGGGCCTGTTCCCCGGTGGTGCAAGTCCGGTCGGCAAATCCATCAAGGTACTGGGCCGGAAAGTTACCGTTATTGGGATTTTCGAAAAAGAAGGTGAGGGGATGATATTTGACGTGTCAATGGATAACACCGTTCTCATTCCACTCAATTTCGGTCGCAACGTAATCAATATCCGACGCGCCGATTCCTATATTATGGTGAGCGCACAGCCCAGCATTTCGCTGGATGAAACCGAAAGTGAGTTGCGCGGTACGATGAGGTCTATTCACCGGCTCAGCCCACAGGAGGAAGATGATTTCTCACTCAATAAAACCACCATTATCACCGCTCAATTGGATGCCATGTTCAGTGTCATCAATATGGCCGGAGGTTTTATTGGTGTCTTCTCTATTTTGGTGGGTGGCTTCGGCATTGCCAACATCATGTTTGTTTCGGTTAAGGAACGTACCCATATTATCGGCATCCAGAAGTCTCTGGGCGCCAAGAACTATTTCATTCTATCTCAATTCCTTATTGAAGCAATAGCCCTGTGTATTATCGGTGGGTTAGCTGGCTTATCTATTGTTTACTTCCTTGCCTTTTTGGTTAAGATCACCTTCGACCTAGCCATTGTGGTCAATGTGGGCATGGTTATTCTTACCATTGTACTTTCCACCTTGATTGGTCTCATTGCCGGTATCATACCTGCAGCCATGGCGGCACGATTAGATCCCGTTGAGGCGATTAGGAGTAAGTAAATAAGTTAAACCAACTTACCCAACGCTTCTTTTATCCGCCGGAGGGCTTCTTTGAGCGCATCGTCAGATGCCGCGTACGAAATCCGGATGTAGTTGTTGTTGCCGAATGAATCACCGCCAACGGTAGCCACATGCCCTTCGTTGAGCAGGTAAAGCGCCAGGTCCGCTGAATCCTTGATGGTATTGCCCTGCGGGTCTTTTTTGCCAAAGAACGCGCTGATGTCGGGGAAGAAATAAAATGCACCCTGTGGCCGGTTCGTTTTCACGCCCGGAATGTCTTTCAATAGGTTATACACCAGTTCGCGGCGCCGTTCGAACGCATTTTTCATTTCCAGTACGGTTTCCAATCCCTGCTCATAAGCCGCAATTCCTGCGCGCTGGGCAATGGAGCATGTGCCGGAGGTGGTTTGACCCTGTAGCTTGTCGTTAGCAGCGGCAATTTCCTTGCTTGCTGCCAAATAGCCCAGCCGCCAACCGGTCATCGCGAAGGCTTTCGAAAAACCATTGATTAAAATGACGCGGTCTTTGATGCTTTCAAACTGTGCAATGGATTCGTGTTTGCCGATGAAGTTGATGTGTTCGTAAATCTCATCGGAAATGATATAAATGTTCGGGTGCTTTTCAAACACACGTGCCAACCCTGCAAGCTCACCTTTGCTATATACGCTGCCTGTGGGGTTACAGGGCGACGAAAACATGAATAATTTGGTCTTGGGTGTGATGGCGGCTTCCAGTTCTTCGGGCGTGATCTTAAAGTCACTTTCTATGGTAGCGTTGATAAATACCGATTTCCCTTCGGCCAGCGTAACCATTTCCGAATACGATACCCAATAGGGGGTAGGGATGATTACTTCATCACCCGGATTAATCAGCGTGAGGATGGTGTTGGATAGGGATTGCTTGGCTCCGGTAGAAACCACAATCTGCGATACATCGTAATCCAGGTTATTCTCTGTTTTCAGTTTATTTACAATCGCTTTCCGCAGGTCGGGATAGCCCGGAACCGGCGAATAACGCGTATAATTTTCGTCAAGCCCCTGCTTCGCAGCCTGCTTCACATGGTCCGGCGTATTGAAATCCGGTTCGCCCACGCTGAGGCTGATCACATGGATACCTTTAGCTGCCAATTCACGACCTAACTTCGTCATTTTCAAGGTGGCCGATTCGGACAGGTTGTTAATCCTGTCGGAGAGAATAGATGGTGTACTCATGGGGGGCAAACTTAGGAAAAGTTGCGCATTAATTGTTACAAATTCAGGTGAAATTTTGCCGATGGGATAACTTCAAAGCAGTTCTACCGATTTCACTACCTTTGCGTAAACAATTCAGGGTTTGAACAAACAAAAAAACATCATTCGCATTGCACTGGCCACTGGTATCGTGCTGATGCTGGTGAAGTTTACAGCCTATCTGCTTACCAACTCCAATGCGATACTGACCGATGCGATGGAAAGCATCGTCAACGTTGTCGCATCGGGCTTTGCATTTTATAGCATCACCCTGGCTGCGCGGCCGAAAGACAGCAATCATCCTTATGGCCATGGTAAGGTGGAGTTTTTTTCGGTTTTCCTCGAAGGGGGGCTCATTTTGATTGCTGGTGTGCTCATCGTTGGGAATGCCGGCTATAAGATCTTTTTTCCCGAACCCGTGGGCAATCTGATGAGCGGTATAGGGCTGATCGCTTTTACCGGCATCGCCAATTTTGTCCTTGGCAGCTACATGGTGCGACAAAGCCGTGTACTCAACTCACTGACGCTGCAAGCCGATGGCAAGCACCTGCAGACCGACGCCTACAGCACGGTAGGGTTGTTGGTTGGCCTGCTGGTTATGTATTTTACCGGACAGGTGTGGATCGATATTGTGCTTTCGCTGGGGTTGGGACTGTACATCCTCTGGAGCGGCTATAAGCTGCTTCGTAAATCAATCGCTGGGTTGATGGATGAATCGGACACTAAGTTGGTTAGCGAGATTGCGGCAATACTACAACAGCACCGCGAAGACGACTGGATAGACGTACACAACCTCCGTGTTCAGCGGTATGGCCACGAACTCCATATCGACTGCCATGTAACCTTACCCAATTATTACGACCTCAACCGGGTGCATGATGAGGTGTCTGCCATAGACGAACTGGTGAACACCCACCTACATGCCGATACCGAGCTGTTTATCCATGCAGATCCTTGTATTCCAAACTGCTGCAGTTACTGCCGTGTTGAAAACTGCCCGATCCGGAGCACACCCCATCAAAAAGACGTGCCGTGGGATGAAGAAATCATCAGCAAGAACGAGAAGCATTTCTAACCTGCCCCCGAATTTATCGGTAACTTTAGATTTCATCATGGTGAATTAAAATACTTGAAATATAGGGTTTTGCCAATGAGTCGAAAGGGTAAATGTAGCGCGAAGCCAGACAATCCCGTATATATTATCAAAACAAATCGTCATCTTTACCCCATGTTTAAGGAGATACGAAACCGCTACATACGCTATATCGTTATCGGCATTTATGCCGCGATTGTGCTGGTGTGTATGGTAGAGGTAAATTTCCTTTGGTTGTTTGGCTATTCGCCCACAGCTGCGGATATCCGTAAGCCCATCCAGAATATCGCATCTGAGGTATACACCGCCGATAGCGTACTCATAGGTCGTTATTTTAAGGAAGACCGTTCTCCCGTGCCTTACGATAGTATTTCTGCCAACGTAGTAAATGCGTTGGTGGCGACGGAAGATATCCGTTTTTTCAGTCACAACGGCGTCGACTACCTCGCTATTTTTTCGAGTATAGCCTCGGCCCTACAGGGCGATCCCCGTGGAGGCAGTACCATTACGCAGCAATTGGCTAAAAACATGTACCGCACACGTTATAAGCAATCAACCGGTCTGCTGGGGCGTGTGCCCGGCGTCGGTGTGCTGGTGTTCAAGCTCAGGGAATGGCTCACCGCCTACAAGTTGGAAAGCAATTATGGCAAAGAAGATATTCTTGCCATGTACCTCAATACCGTATCGTTCAGTAACAACGCATACGGCATCAAAACCGTAGCAAGACGTTACTTCAATAAAGAACCATCTGAGCTGACCGCCACCGAAGCGGCCGTGCTAGTTGGAATGTTGAAGGGAACGACGCGATATAATCCGGTGCGTAATCCCGAGCGCTCACTCGAACGTCGGAATGTCGTGCTGGGGCAGCTATATAAAGCAGGGATGTTGGACAGCGCGGCTTATGAAACAGCGAAAGCGGAACCGCTGGTGCTCCGCCTGGGGGAGACCGATGAACTGGGGAGTGGCGATTCGTATCTGCGCACGGCGGTTGAGCGTTGGGTGGACGACTGGGCCACGGCAAACGGTTACGATATTTACGTGGATGGGTTGAAGATTTATACCACGATAGATTCGCGGGTCCAGCACCACGCGGAAGAAGCCGTAGCCGATCAGATGGCGGTTTTACAACAACGGCTCGAAGATGTCTGGCGCGGTGAAATGCCGTGGCGCGATGCGGATGGGAAGGTAATCGATGGCTTTTTGGAAGGATTGGCCGAAGGGACGACATACTATGCACAGTTGGATGAAAAATACGCCGGCAACAGCGATAGCATTTTCTATTACCTCAATTTGCCCAAAACGATGGAAGTGTTTACATGGGATGGCCCTCGGGAGGTGCAATACTCCAGTATGGATTCACTAGCGCATTACGCCATGATGCTCAACGCCGGGCTCATGACCATGGACCCGTATAATGGGGAAATAAAGGCATGGGTGGGTGGCATTAACCATCAATACTATAAGTACGACCACGTGGTTCAGTCAAAAAGGCAAGCCGGGTCCACGTTTAAACCATTCGCCTACCTGGCGGCATTGGAGGCCGGCATGTCGCCCTGTGACAAATACACGGACAAGTTCGTACGCATTAACTACGTAGAGAACGGCGAGGAAAAAGTATGGGAGCCTAAGAATGCCGATTGGGTATTCACGGGACAGGAGATGTCGCTGCGCTGGGCGATGGGACGGTCTGTCAACTCGATCACGGCCCAGGTGACGGAAGATGTGGGGTGGGATAAGGTGGTCGATGCCGCACACCGTTGCGGTATTACCAGCGAACTGGCATCGGTGCCCTCGGTGAGCCTGGGTTCGAACGATGTGAGTGTTTTTGAAATGGTAAACGCCTACGCGACCTTTATGAACGAAGGAGAGAAAGTAACGCCCGTGCTGGTATCTGAAATTGTGGATTATCACGGAAACACTGTCGTGACTTTCAACACCAAAGCAACACGGGTGATGAGTGAAGAGGTGGCCTGGCTGATGGGCTATATGCTACGGGGTACGATGGAAGAACCGGGAGGGACCTCCCAAGCCCTGTGGGAATGGGATCTGTGGCGGAAAAACAACCAGATTGGCGGGAAAACCGGTACTTCATCAGATTATGTGGATGGCTGGTATATGGGCGTTACAAAAGACCTGGTCACCGGCGTGTGGATCGGGTGCGACGAGCGCAGTATCCATTTCAAGAATTCGCAAACGGGTGAGGGGTCGCGAACAGCCTTGCCCGTATTCGGTAAGTTTATGGAGCGGCTCTACCTCGACGATTCGCTGGCCTATGACTACGGGGCTTTCCCCGAACCCGATGTGGAGATCAATCGGAAATACAATTGTCCGAGTCCGCGTATTATCCAGCCCGATCGCACCGACACGGATTCTATTGCGCCGATACTGCTCCCGGATACCGCTCCGGAAATGCCGGTGGACTTGGAAGAACTAGAGCGGCAAATTGATATCCAGCTGCCCGGAGCGGAGAAACAAGAAGAAATCGGCGGGGAGCCCCGTATACAGGATCTTTCAAAAAAATAATATGTTGCCGATAATTAAACTTTTTTCACCGATATTCGTTCTAATTAGACATTATAATCAAACACCCGTTTTCCATGACGTACCTTAATCGATTTTTCAGGCATTCGTTGTCAAATGCGTTTATCATATTGTTGTTCTGCACGGTTACTACCCATGTGCAGGCTCAATATTTCGGGCAGAATAAGATGCGGTATAAATCGCTTAAATTCAGCGTGTATGAGACCCCGCATTTCAACTTACACTATTACTTGGAGAACGATACATTGGTCCGGTGGTTGGCTAAGGAAAGTGAAGTATGGTACGAACTCCATCAGCAGGTCTTCCGCGATACATTCCTTCGCAAAAACCCGATTATTTTGTACGCCAACCACCCCGAGTTCCAGCAGACCACCACGGTACAGGGGGAAATAGGTGTGGGTACCGGCGGTGTTACGGAGGCATTCAAAACCCGGGTGGTGATGCCGGTGATGCAGACCAACAATCAAACCAGGCATGTATTGGGTCACGAATTGGTGCACGCGTTCCAATATCGTTTACTGATGGAGGGCGGCGACTCCACCCGCTTGGAAAATATCGGAAATATCCCCCTTTGGATGGTGGAGGGGATGGCGGAATATTTTTCTATCGGCAAGAAAGACGCCTTTACGGCCATGTGGATGCGCGATGCCTACCTGAACAACGATATCCCTTCCCTGAAGGCGATGACGGAGAATATGAACCAGTATTTCCCGTATCGGTACGGACAGGCATTTTGGTCCTATATCGGTTCTACATACGGCGACACGGTAATCATGCCGTTATTCAAAGCGACGGCAATGTATGGCTACGAGATGGGAATCAGACGGGTGTTCGGGTACGATTCGCAGACGTTATCCAACTTATGGAAGAACAGCATGATAAACGCCTACCGCAGCTTGCCCGTAGATACGGCGGTGACACCGGTGGGGAGGTCCGTAATCAATACTGGAAATTCAGGGCGGATGAATGTCTCGCCGGCCATCTCGCCGGACGGCAAATACATTGCATTTCTTTCGGAAAAAAGCCTGTTTAGCATCGATCTGTTCATAGCAGATGCCGCAACCGGCGGAAACATCAAGCGGCTCAGCAGCAAACTGACGAACGAGGATATCGATGAATATAGTTTTATCGAATCTTCCGGAGCGTTTTCCCCAGATAGCCGCAAGTTTGCCTTCAGCATCTTTAGCCAGGGCAAAAGCAAGCTGATGGTGGTAGACGTAGAAACGGGTAAGGAATTGCTGGTGGAGGCGATGGGAGACATTACGGAGTTTGCCAACATTGCCTGGTCGCCCGATGGGGAAACGGTTGCCTTTTCCGGATTGCAAAATGGCTACAGTGACATTTACCTCTACAACCTCAATACCAAAACGGTTACCCAGCTGACCAACGATCGTTATTCTGACTATCAGCCTGCCTTTTCGCGCGAAGGGAAGCGCATCGTGTTCAGCACAGACCGTGTATCGCTGCAATCGGATTCGAGAAGTGTGGACATTCCGATGAATATTTCGGTTATTGATGTAGAAACACGCACAATTTCTAATATCGATGTATTTCACGGGGCCAACAACTTGAATCCGCAGTTTTCGGCCGACGATAGCCAGATTTATTTTCTGTCGAATAGCGACGGTTTCCGCAATATGTACCGGTACACCCTGGCGGATGGCAAAGTAGAACGTTTGACGCAGTATTTTACCGGAATCAGCGGTATCACGGAGTACTCACCCGCACTCAGCCTTTCGGCCAATGGTGATGTGCTGTATTCCTACTTCCGCGACAACGGTTATTCACTTTACAATGCCAAGGAAGACGAGTTTAGTCCCGTGGAAGTCGACCCTTACGTGGTCAATTTTGACGCCGCGATGCTGCCGCCACCCGAGAACCTTGGCGTGGATGTGGTGAATGCAAACCTCAGCAATTTTAATCTGTTCCAGCGTATCGATAGTAGTCAAATTGCTTCGGTACCCTATAAGCCCAATTTTAAGTTGGATTACCTAGCAAATAGCGGAATGGGATTAGCTGTGGGCAGCCGCTATGGTGCAGGTATAGCCAGCGGTATTCAGGGGATGTTTTCAGATATCCTGGGCCATAACCAGATTTTTGCCGCACTGTCTATAAATGGCGAAATCTACGATTTCGGCGGACAGGTAGCATACATTAATCAAAAAAGCCGGATCAATTGGGGAGGAGCCATCTCGCATATTCCGTATATGTCGGGCTATTCGTTTTTGAACCAAGAAGAGGCAACATACGATACGTATATGATCCGAACTTTTCAGCAACAAGCAGAAGCATTTGGAGCGTATCCGTTTTCCCGGCACCACCGATTCGAAGTAGGAGGGGCTATAGCCCGTTACAGTTATCGAGTGGACCGCTGGTGGCAGGGAATAGGTAACAATAATTATGGCTATGGCGGGCGTGATAAAGTTTCAAATGAAGAAGCAAGTGAAATATTCGGGGGTAATTTTAATGCATTTACTATTCAACAGGTAAATACGTCTTTTGTAGGCGATAACGCAGTGTTTGGTATTGCCGCACCGTTGCAAGGCTACCGTTATCGGGTGGGAGCGGAGCAGTATTTTGGTGACTACAACTTTACGGCGTATACCCTCGACGCGCGGAAGTATAACCGATATGCACCGGTTACCATAGCAGCGCGTGCATACACTTATATGCGAGCGGGCCGCCACGAAGATGCTTTGTATCCATTATTCCTAGGATACCCACATTTGATACGGGGGTATGAAAGTGGCTCATTTAGAAACTCTCAGGACGAACGATTTAACTTCAACAGCCTGATGGGTACGCGTATTGCAGTGGTTAACCTCGAACTTCGACTGCCCTTTACCGGACCCGAGAAACTCGCCGTCATCCGGTCGGGTATATTATTCTCCGATTTAAATCTGTTTTTCGATGCCGGTTTGGCGTGGAATAGTGATTCGAAAGTTGCGTTTCGGAGTACACCCGAATATGTGGAAACAGTAGAAGGAATCAATGGGCAGCTCGTTAATGTCTATGAACGTGTGCCCGCACTCAGCGCCGGTCTATCCCTGCGGGTCAATCTCTTTGGAGCGATGATATTGGAACCCTATTACGCATTTCCGTTCCAGCGGGCTGACGTGAAATTTGGGACCTTCGGGCTCAATTTTGCGCCCGGTTGGTAAAAGCGGGTCGTACCCCTCGGTGCGATAAACTCGACGGGTTTATGCTGGCCATCGCTGCGGGGATGCCCAGAGCCAGCCAATTGGGATTACGCCGTCGTATTAAACGCTCTTTTTGCATGCGGGTGTAACGGCTTAGCTCTTTAAACCTGAGCAAAGCTTCTTCTTCGTTGGTAAACGCTTCGTGATACACTAATCGAGATACGTTGGAAATGGCCTCAAAAAACAAACCGTTAAGCTCTCGGTATGTTTTGGCTGCCTTTTGGAGGTCATCCGTCATGCCTACATGAAGGCAGTTGCGGTTACTATCGGTCAATATATAGATGTAATTATTCATGCTGTGGAAAAATAGTTATCTATTAATTTTCGTATTCTACAAAAAGTTACTAACTTTATTGGCACAATAGTACTAACTTATTTAGTGAATACAAATTTTATTTTCATTTTTATGTCTAACATTGCTAACAATCTTAAATATCTCCGCAAGAAGAAGCGGCTTACCCAGCAGCAATTTGCTGATGAAATGGGGATTAAGCGGGCATCCGTGGGAGCTTACGAAGAGCGCCGTGCAGAACCTAAGTATGAGTTGCTAAAGAAAATTGCCGACTTCTACAATTTGTCGATGGATGAGTTGGCTAATGACGAGATCAATGATAAGTGGAAGCCCACGGCGCGCGGCAATGCCGCCAGTGTGCGCGTGCTGAGCATTACGGTGGATGGTGATGACAAGGAGAACATCGAGCTGGTACCGGTAAAAGCCAGTGCGGGGTACTTGAACGGTTATGCCGATCCGGAGTACATTGCCGAGCTGCCAAAGTTCAGTTTGCCGATGTTTAGGCAGGGTACTTATCGGGCTTTTGAAATCAAAGGCGACTCCATGTTACCACTGCAACCGGGTAGTGTGGTTATTGCCGAATATGTAGAAAACTGGAGCGAAATCAAAGCCGGCCAAACGTATGTGGTTATTTCTAGGGACGAAGGCGTAGTTTACAAACGGATTGCATTTAAGTATAAAGCCGATAAGGGGCTGAAGCTGGTTTCCGACAACAAGACGTACGAGCCTTATTGGGTCGCGGCCGACGATATCTTGGAGATATGGAGGGCAAAAGCATACATCAGTACACAGTTACCCGAACCTACTCCGGAGCCAACAATGGAGACGCTTACCGCTATGATGACGCAGATGCAGAAGACCATTAGCACGGTAGTGGAAAAAAGGTGAAACGAGTGCTGCGCGATTTTTGATTTTTAAAGATTTTACTTATCTTTGCATGATCTTGAGAGAGAGGGGACAGTTGTAGTCCCCTTTTTTCATGGTTGTTAGTTTGTAAAAGCATGGCACATTCAATAGAAGATAAAGTCAGTGCGTTGGTTAAGGAGAAGATTGCCGACAGGGATGATCTCTTTGTGGTGGATGTGAATATGCAGGCCAACGGTACGTTGGAGGTGCTTGTTGACGGTGATCAGGGAATTAGCATCCAGGATTGCGCGGCGATAAGCCGGTTTGTGGGGTTTCAGTTGGAAGAAGGCGATGTAATCCCCCACGCGTATCGATTGGAGGTGTCATCACCCGGTATCGACAGACCGTTGAGCATGGAGAGGCAATATCGCAAAAACATTGGTAGAGCGGTTCAGGTATCCATGCCGGACGGCGCAACCAAAACCGGTAAATTGCTAGAAGTGGCAGACGGCGCGATCACCATCGTTGAAACAATAAAGGAGAAGGGAAGGAAAGCTGTTGAAGAACAGCAGACCATACCCCTCGAAAACATCACAACAATAAAGGTGTTAATTTCATTTAAATAAAATGAGCAATAGTATTAATCTCATTGACTCTTTTCAGGAATTTAAAGAGTTCAAAAACATCGACCGCCCGACGGTCATCAGTGTGCTGGAGGAAGTTTTCCGTAGTATGATTCGCAGGAAATACGGTGCGGACGAGAACTGCGATGTTATCGTCAATCCAGACAATGGTGACTTGGAGATTTGGCGTACCCGCGTAGTCGTGGAAGACGAGTTTTCTGAAGATGACGACTTGGAAATTGAACTTACCGAAGCCAGGAAGTTTGATCCGGATCTGGAGGTAGGCGATGACTATATTGAGGAAATCACACTGGAAAGTTTCGGTCGCCGGGCCATTCTGGCCGCTCGGCAGACGCTGGTTTCAAAAATATTGGAACTGGAGAAAGACGAAGTATTTAAAAAGTACAAGGATAGAGAAGGCGAATTGATTACCGGTGAGGTGTATCAAATATGGAAAAAGGAGACATTGGTGCTCGATGATGAGGGTAACGAGTTAATTTTGCCGAAAACGGAGCAGATTCCCGCAGACTACTTTAAAAAAGGAGATACCATCCGAGCGGTTGTCGATAAAGTAGAGATGGCCAATGCCAACCCACGTATCATTATTTCACGTACCGCGCCGGCATTTTTGCAGCGTCTGTTTGAATTGGAGGTGCCTGAGATATTTGATGGCTTGATTACGATTAAGAAAATCGTACGTGAGCCGGGTGAACGGGCGAAGGTGGCCGTGGAATCTTACGACGACCGGATTGACCCGGTAGGCGCCTGTGTAGGGATGAAAGGATCACGTATCCACGGTATTGTGCGTGAGCTCAGAAATGAGAATATCGACGTGATTAATTATACGAATAACACGCAGTTATACATCCAACGGGCATTGAGTCCTGCACGTATCGGATCGATCAAACTTGATGATGATCGCATGACAGCGGCAGTGTATCTTAAATCCGACCAAGTATCCTTGGCTATCGGCCGTGGTGGACATAACATTAAGCTCGCGGGCAAGCTTACAGGATACGAGATAGACGTATATCGTGAGGCAGAGGAAGTGGAGGAAGATGTGGATATCGAAGAGTTCGCAGATGAGATTGATGGTTGGATTATCGATGAGCTGAAACGAGTAGGGTTAGATACGGCCAAGTCGGTGCTGGCGCTTTCGGTAGATGAATTGGTACGGCGTACCGATTTGGAGGAAAACACCATCAATGAAATCATACACGTGCTGGAAGCTGAGTTTGAATAGCATTGGTGGCATGTACGCATTGCGGTTTATGCTTTTTTAATTCATTTCCAATAAACGCTTAAAAAAGTATACTTTTGTATAGCACTAAAACGAGAGGTAAATAAATTAGATGTCAGAAGGTAAGCGCATAACATTGCTGAAAGCAGCAAAAGAACTGAACATTGGTATAGGTACCGCTGTGGATTTTTTAGCCAAAAACGGCTATGAAGTCGAGTCCAAGCCAGCAACCAAGCTGGATAGCGATACCTACGATGTGCTGTTAAGGGAGTTTCAGGGCGACAAGATTGTGAAGGAGGAGGCCAACCAAATTATTATTGGCAAAATTCGCCGCGAAGAGTCGCCCGCTGAAGCGGTTGCGCCAAAACCTAAACGGGAAAACGATGCAGAGGAGATTCTGATTAAGAATACCGGTTCGTTTATACCGGAAGAACGACAAGAAACTGAAACCCCTGAACCGGTTCAGGATCAGGAAAAGCCTATTGAATCGGCCACGGCCGAAGAAGAGCCTCACCATACGGGGGGGATGAAGATCGTTGGCAAAATCGATTTGTCGGCATTGAAAAAGGGAGGGAAGAGCCAGCCAAAAGCCCCCAAAGAAGAAGAAGCAAAGCAAACCGATGAAGAAGCAGCCCCCCAAGAGGCGGTTGTGGAACCACCCGTTGTTGATCAGCCGGTTGAGCAGCCAAAAGAAGATAAGCCAGAAGTAGCGCCAGCCGAAGAAGTACCAACTGAAGAAGTGCCGGCGGCTGCGGCACCCGAACAACCGGCGCCGGAAGTGGAAGCAAAACCCGAACCGAAGGAAGCGGTAGCCAAGGCCGAACCGGTCAAGCCTCAAAGCGAGGTCATCCGGGCACGCGCACAGCGGCTTACGGGCCCCAATGTTGTTGGGCGTATTGAATTGCCCAAACATCAGCCGAAGGAAAAGCCTGTGGCCTCATCAAGTGCAGCAGGGGGAGCGGCTCACGACCAAAAACGGAAGCGGAAGCGGAAAGATAAACCGACACAACGCCCTGGAACGCATACTGCGGGAGCGGGTCAGCAAGGCGGTGCGAAAGGACGTGCGGATCTCAGAGGGAAACCACGCCATGGCGCCCCAGGCCGGGAGGAACCATCGGAAAAGGAAATCCAAGACCAAATTAAGGCTACGCTTGCACGCCTCAGTGGCGCAGGCAAGTCGAGCAAGTTTGCCCAGCGTGCCAAACTTCGTCGCCAGAAACGGGATGATATAGCCCATTCGGCTGAAGAAGCTGCAATGGAACAGGAAATGATGTCTAAGGTATTGAAGGTTACCGAGTTTGTAACTGCCAATGACTTAGCCAACATGATGGGCGTGCAAGTGACGCAGATTATTGCTACCTGCATGAGCCTCGGGTTGTTTGTTTCCATCAATCAACGCCTCGATGCAGAAACGATTGCTATTGTGGCCGACGAGTTCGGCTACGAAATCGAGTTCGTGAAGCCGGACGATGAAGAGAACACAGAGCTGGAAGAACCTGATAGCCCTGAAAACCTGGTGCCCCGTGCCCCGATTGTAACCGTAATGGGTCACGTGGATCACGGTAAAACCTCGTTGCTTGACTATGTGCGTAAAACCAACGTAATTGGTGGCGAGGCCGGGGGGATAACGCAGCATATCGGCGCTTATGAGGTGACGCTTGATGACGGTCGTAAAATGACATTTTTGGACACACCGGGTCACGAAGCATTTACCGCAATGCGTGCACGCGGTGCGCAAGTAACCGACATCGCCATTATTGTGATCGCAGCGGATGACAGTGTGATGCCCCAAACCAAGGAGGCGATTAATCACGCCCAAGCAGCCGGAGTGCCGATTGTTTTTGCGATTACGAAAATCGACAAACCCGGTGCAAATGCCGACAAGGTACGCGAACAGCTGTCTACCATGAATATCTTAGTCGAAGACTGGGGGGGTAAGTACCAATGCCAGGAGATATCCGGTAAGACAGGTCTGAATGTCGACTTACTACTTGATAAGGTGCTACTCGAAGCCGAGCTGCTCGACCTGAAAGCGGATCCGAAGAAACGTGCTGTTGGGTCGGTAATCGAAGCGAGCCTCGATAAAGGTCGGGGTATTGTTACCACAGTACTCATACAGTCTGGTGTACTCCGGGTAGGGGCACCGATATTGGCCGGTTCCCATAGTGGCAAGGTAAAAGCCCTTTACAATGAGCGCGGGCAGCGGGTAACCGAAGCAGGCCCATCAACGCCGGTGCAGATGTTGGGTATGTCTGGCGCGCCAACAGCGGGAGATAAATTTTATGAAATGGAAAGCGAGACTGAGGCTCGCCAGGTTGCCAACAAGCGACTGCAGTTGCAACGGGAACAAGGACTACGTACACAGAAACATATCACGCTTGATGAAATCGGCAGGCGGTTGGCTATTGGTAATTTCAAGGAGCTGAATGTTATTGTTAAAGGTGATGTCGACGGTTCCATCGAAGCCCTTTCCGACTCGTTGCTTAAGTTATCGACCGAGGAAATCCAGGTGAATGTTATTCACAAATCGGTCGGCCAAATATCTGAATCGGATGTATTGCTCGCTTCGGCCTCAGATGCGATCATCATCGGTTTCCAGGTGCGACCGTCTACGGGTGCCCGTAAGCTTGCCGAGCAAGAGCAGATCGATATTAGGTTGTATTCCATCATATACGATGCGATTGAGGAGGTAAAGGCCGCCATGGAGGGAATGTTGGAACCGAAATTTGAGGAGAAAATCGTGGCCAACGTAGAAATCCGCGAGACCTTTAAAATCAGTAAGGTTGGTACCATTGCAGGTTGTATGGTGCTGGATGGTAAAATCAACCGGAACCACAGTATCCGGATCATCCGTGATGGTGTAGTGGTATACTCCGGACACCTGGCTTCCCTCAAGCGTTTTAAAGACGACGTTAAAGAGGTGTCGGCAGGTTACGAATGTGGTTTGAATATTCAGAATTTCAATGACATCAAAGAAGGCGACATCATCGAAGCCTACGAACAGGTAGAAGTGAAGCGTAAACTCTAACGGCCATCGTAATACGACACCGAAAGATATGCAATCCGGTTTTCCAAAGCTGGGTTGCATTTTTTTTGCACCACCCGTGCCAACGTGGAGTTTTCGGAATGCTTCGTCATTTTACCGCTCGGTTCGAGCCAATCACGTAAAGCTGGTATCGGTGGCATAAAAAGTTTTCCACACCTTTGCCGGTATCGTTCAGTGTAATTAATACACTAAAGCGGTGTCTTATAGACTTATGGCACCGCATGGGGTGTTGGAACGCATGGTGGCCGTTGCCGAAATTAAATCGCCTAATTTTTGGATTTACATAAAAAGGCAGTAAATTCAGCCACCGATTTTATTGATTGTAGCTGAGATGACTGTTAAATCCATTTTTTTTTCGGGCATATTTTTGTTGAATATTGCCGTAGCTCAAGAAGATTTTAAACCCTATACACAACAGATTGAGGGGACTGCCCTCAATTTCACCATGCAGCCGATACCAGCCGGGACGTTTGCGATGGGCAGTACGGATGGTAACCCTGACGAGCAGCCCGTTCATGAGGTGAAGATCGCACCGTTTTGGATGGGAACATATGAAGTAACATGGGATATATACGAGCCATTTGTTTACAAGGACCTCGAAGTGACCCGTAGTGGCGGAAGTGTAACACCAGAGGTGGACGCGGTGACGCGGCCGACCAAACCTTATTTGGATATGACATTCGGTATGGGTAAGGAAGGCCATCCGGCACTAGCCATGACCCATTACAACGCTGTCCAGTTTTGCAAATGGCTGTACGTGCATACCGGCGTCTTTTATCGATTACCCACGGAAGCCGAATGGGAATATGCGTGTCGTGCTGGAAGCACTACCGCCTATAATTTCGGAGATGATGCGTCGGCATTGGGCGATTACGCCTGGTATGCAGCCAACAGCGAGAGTAAAACACATGCGGTAGGACAGAAGAAGCCTAACGCATGGGGGCTGTATGACATGCATGGCAATGTAGCCGAGTGGACCTACGACCAATATATCGCCGATTTCTATCAGCAATTTGAAGGCGCCACCGCTGATAATCCCGTAGCGGTGCCCGATAAGTTATATCCACATAGCATCCGCGGTGGATCTTTTGCCGACGACGCTCAACACCTGCGCGCGGCATCGCGCTTGCCCTCAGACCCTTCTTGGAAACAACTCGACCCGCAGATTCCGAAAAGCAATTGGTGGTTTCCCGAAGCCCCTTTTATTGGTTTGCGGTTGGTTAGACCATTGAACCCGCCATCCGAAGCTGAAATTATGGCCTACTTCGACCGGCCACCGATAGAGGATTATTAACCTCTTGTAACGATACGATTTAATTTTGTAAACCATTTAGATAAAACTAAAACAGATGGATAAAGCAAGTTTAGGCGGCCAACGCCGGGAATTTTTAAAAACATCGGCCCTGTTGGCTGGTGGAGCAATGTTGAGCGGGGCACCACTTATGGGTGCGCATGCAAGTGTGGATGACACCATCAAGGTGGCATTGATAGGGTGCGGGGGGCGCGGCACAGGGGCTTCCTTCAACGCCATTGCATCGGGCGCAAACATCAAGATCGTCGCGTTGGCAGACGCTTTCCGCGACCGATTGGATGAAGCGTATAAGAAGCTTTCCGAACGTCATGCGGATAAGCTCGACGTGCCTGAAGACCACAAGTTCGTTGGATTTGATGCTTACAAGCAGGCTATCCCACTTGCAGACGTAGTCATCTTGGCCACCTCGCCGGGGTTCAGGCCCATCCATTTCGAAGAGGCTGTCCGCCAAGGAAAACATGTCTTTATGGAAAAACCCGTAGCTACGGATATTCCCGGTATACGCAGGGTATTGGCTGCGGCTGAAGAAGCAAAACGGAAAAAACTTAATGTGGTCGTGGGACTTCAGCGTCGCTATCAGGCCAACTACCGGGAGGCGGTTAAGCGCATACAAGATGGTGCCTTGGGCGACATCATGTCGGGCCAGGTATATTGGAACAGCGGTGGCGTATGGGTACGGCCGCGTAAACCAGAGCAAACCGAAATGGAGTACCAAATGCGGAATTGGTACTATTTCAATTGGCTCTGCGGCGACCATATCGTGGAACAGCACGTGCACAATATTGACGTGGCCAACTGGGTGAAGGGTAGTTATCCGGTGTCTATACAAGGCACAGGGAGCCGTGCATGGCGTAATGGTAAAGAGTACGGAGAAATTTACGACAACCACGCGGTGGAACTGACGTATGCTGATGGAGCAGTGATATACAGCCAATGCCGCCACTTCGAAGGGACGTCCAATCGCGTTGATGAAACCTTTCAAGGGACGAAAGGACGCACCTACCTTTCGGCCGGCAACGATGCAGTATTGTGGGATTCCAAAGGTAATGAGTTGTACAGGCACCCAAAACAGGGCAATGCGAACCCCTATGAGCAAGAGCATGTGGAGTTTTTTGATGCCGTGACAAAGGGCGAATGTAAGTTTGAAAATGCCGAGTACGGCGCATACAGTACGTTGACCGGTATCATTGGTAGGTTGGCCACGTATTCGGGTCAAGTGATCAAATGGGAAGATGCATTGAAATCCAATATCGATTTGATGCCCGAGCGTTTCGCTTGGGATGCATTGCCAAAGATCCTTCCCGACGAAAATGGCCTCTATCCGTATGCGATACCCGGACAAACGGTGGTGCTTTAATGTGATTACCGTCATTTCCTGCTGGTTTGTATCAACGGGTGCCGGTAATCCGGGTTTAACGCGATACCAACTTACAGGCTATGCCCAGGGTACAACGTACAGGGTGGTGTACTATGCAAGCAATAAGGTGGTTTCAAATACATCCATTGACAGCGTGCTGTCGGTTATCGACAGTTCAATGTCATTATATAAATCCTACTCATTGATTAACAAAGTCAATGGTGCCAACGGCACTTTACGGATTGCGGATCAGCATTTCCTTCGGGTGCTCAGGCGGTCGTTTGAGATATACCGACATAGTGGGGGGCTTTTTGATATCACCGTAGCACCATTGGTGCAGCTTTGGGGGTTTGGTATAACACGCCAAGACCACTTCCCTGATACTATTGCGGTAGATCAGGTAATGACCTGTGTGGGTATGGATAAGATTAAGCTTAGGGGGCGGCGATTGACTAAAAAACTGCCCTGTGTAGCTTTAGACATGAATGGCATTGCCCAAGGGTATAGTGTGGATGTAATGGCGGACCACCTAGAAGGTCAGGGCGTTGTACATTATCTCGTAGAGTTAGGTGGAGAATTGCGCGTGAAAGGGCCGAAACCCGATGGAACGGCGTTCCGGGTAGGGATTGAACGCCCGACACGAACGGAAGAAAGGGGTACGGTGATTGAAGACGTTGTAGAAATACGGGAAGGGGCGATAACAACGGCCGGAAGCTACCGGAAGTTTGTGCAGGACGGGGATAGACGCGTATCTCACCACATCAATCCCAAAACCGGATATCCGTTTGCCACCGGCATCATAAGCGCAACGGTTTACGGTGAAGATGCCATGACAGCCGATGGATATGACAACGTTATTATGGCCATGCCGGTAGTGGACGCCATATCGTTCGTAAACCGGTTTAAGGGCATGGAAGTATTTATCGTGTATAAAGACGAGCAAGGCTCGGTCAGGGACACCATGAGTACGGGTTTTAAAAAATTTATAGCCAATTGATCATTAATAGTTAACAAACATGAAGAGAAGTCAATTCGTAAGAAACTCGCTCCTGGCAACAGGAGCCGTAATCGGCGGCGGTTTGTCGCCAGCCTTTGCCGATGCAACAAGAAGGTCCCCGCAGACGGGAACATTTAATCTTAATTATGGTCCCCATCAAGGCATGTTTGCAAACCATGCCGGCAAAAGCATCCTCGACCAGATCCAGTTTATGTACGACCAAGGGTTCCGTAGCATCGAAGACAACGGTTTTCCCGGTCGGTCGGTCGAAGAGCAGGAACGCATAGGCAGTCTGCTCGCCAAGCTGGGAATGACCATGGGCGTGTTTGTACTGGATAAAGGTGGGAATGGAGCGAATACCCTAACCGCCGGAAAGCAGGAGCATGTCGATGTTTTTCTGAAAGGCTGCCGGCAGGCCGTGGAACTCGCCAAACGATGCGGGGGAAAGCACACTACGGTGGTACCCGGTGATTACACCCGGAATTTACCCTTAGACATCCAAACCGCGAATGTGATCGAAGCGTTGCGGCGGGGAGCGGAAATACTCGAACCCCATGGGATTACGATGGTGCTGGAACCGTTGAGCGATACGCCGGAGCTGTTCCTGCGCTATTCGGCACAAACATACCTGATTTGCAAGGGCGTAAATAGTCCATCGTGCAAAATACTGTACGACGTCTACCACATGCAGCGCAATGAAGGCGATCTGATCCCGGCTATGGAGCGGTGCTGGGACGAAATTGCCTACATCCAGGTAGGCGACAACCCGGGGAGGAAGGAACCGACCACCGGAGAGATCAATTATAAAAATGTGTTTAAATACCTTTATGATAAAGGGTACCGCGGTGTGGTTGGCATGGAGCATGGTAAATCCGAAGGGGGCAAAGAAGGCGAGCTTAAGTTAATCGCCGCGTACCGTGAGACAGATAATTTCCTGAGTTAAGGGTATAGCATAAATGACATGGCCGCAATAACTAGAATCAAGCTCTCCCTGATGATGTTTCTTCAATTTTTCATTTGGGGAGCTTGGTTCGTTACTTTGGGGACTTTTTTGCCACAGAATTTAAACGCGTCTGGCTATGAAGTCGCCAACATCTTCTCTACGCAGTCTTGGGGGGCAATCATTGCGCCCTTCATTATCGGGCTGATCGCAGACCGGTATTTCAATGCCGAACGCATTCTCGCGATATTGCATTTGTTGGGAGCCGTATTGATGTATCAAATGTATCATTCGGCTAGTGTTGGTCAATTTTATCCGTACGTGTTTGTGTACATGATTGCCTACATGCCCACGCTGGCATTGGTCAATTCCGTTTCGTTCAGGCAGCTCGCTAACCCCGAGAAATCATTCTCCGGCATTCGCGTTTGGGGGACCATCGGGTGGATTGTGGCTGGGCTCGCTATCAGCTTCCTGGGATGGGACTCGGAAGGAGGGATTAAGGAAGGGTTGCTAAGGAATACGTTCTTAATGGCCAGTATAGCCTCGCTGGTGCTGGGGGTGTTTAGTTTTACATTGCCGAAGACACCGCCAATCGTGAAGGAGAACACAGGGAGGCGTAGTCTCTCGGAGGTGCTAGGCTTGGATGCTATCAGGTTGCTAGGTAACAAGAATTACCTCGTATTCTTTGTGGCCTCGGTATTGATTTGCATTCCGCTCGCCTTTTATTACCAGAACGCAAATTTATTCCTGTCGGAAGCCGGCTTGCCCAACCCAACGGGTAAAATGGCGATTGGGCAGGTGTCGGAAGCATTCTTTCTGCTGCTGTTACCGATTTTGTTTGTCCGGATAGGGTTCAAAAACACCATTATGCTGGGCATGCTAGCCTGGGCGATTCGCTACCTGTTATTTGCGTATGGAAACGCCGGTGAGCTGGCGTACATGCTGATTATCGGTATTGCGTTGCATGGCATTTGTTACGACTTCTTTTTTGTTTCCGGACAAATATACACGGATGCGAAAGCAGGTGAGAAGTACAAGAGCTCGGCCCAAGGGTTAATTACATTGGCTACGTATGGCGTGGGACAACTCATTGGGTTTTGGGTAGCCGGGTTTATCAGTGAGCATTACAAGGAAAACCCCACAAGTGACCCGTTATGGCAGAATATTTGGCTCGTACCGGCGGGTATCGCAGCAGTGGTATTGTTTTTATTTGCTGTCTTTTTTAAAAATGAGAAAACAACGGTTGCCGCTCCATCCAGAGAATAGCGCAATAAATTTTGAAAAATGACGTCATTAATAGTACCTTTATTAGGCTAAACAGACAACAGAGATATAACTAAATAACACGATAAGCAAACTATGGCAGATAATGTATATGATGCGATTGTAATCGGATCAGGGATCAGCGGTGGCTGGGCTGCAAAAGAATTGACCCAAAAAGGGCTCAAAACCATTATGTTAGAACGGGGTCGGAATGTAGAGCATGTAAAGGATTACCCCGCGGCGACAAAGCACCCTTGGGATTTTCCGCATCGCGGCGGCCGTACGCAGCAGATGATTGAAGACTATCCCGTATTGAGTAGGGATTATCCATTGAATGAGAAGAACCTCGATTTCTGGGTAAATGAAAAAGAAAGTCCGTACGTTGAAGTAAAACGTTTCGACTGGTATCGCGGATACCACGTAGGAGGTCGTTCACTGATGTGGGGCCGACAAAGTTACCGACATAGCGATCTCGACTTCGAAGCGAACCTGAAGGATGGCCATGGAACCGATTGGCCGATCCGGTATAAAGACATCGCGCCGTGGTATAGCTATGCTGAAAAATGGGCCGGTATCAGTGGCAACCGGGATGGCTTGGACGTATTACCGGATGGTGACTTTCTTCCGCCCATGGATATGAACGTGGTTGAAAAAGACTTGGCTGCCCGCATCAAGTCGCACTACCAAGGCAAACGGCATTTCATTATGGGCCGGGTGGCTAATCTTACGAAACCCCACGAAGGCCGAATGAACTGCCAGTATCAAAATCAGTGCTGGCTGGGCTGTAATTTCGGGGCATATTTCAGCACGCAGGCGTCTACGCTACCGCCGGCTGTTGCTACGGGCAACCTTACGCTCCGTCCGTTTTCTATCGTTACACGTATCCTTTATGATAAGGACACGCAGCGCGCTAAAGGGGTCGAAATATTGGATGCAGAGACCAACCAGACATATGAATATTTTGCAAAGATTGTATTTGTATGCGCTTCGGCCTTTAACTCCACATGGGTGTTGATGAATTCGGCGACAGATGTGTGGGAAGGTGGATTAGGTAGCAGCAGTGGTGAACTGGGCCACAATGCGATGGACCACCATTTCCGCTGTGGTGCCCGCGGAAGGGTAGAAGGCTATGAGGACAAATATTATTTCGGCCGTCGCGCAAATGGATTGTATATTCCGCGCTACCGGAATGTGGGCGACGATAAACGTGATTATGTGCGTGGCTTCGGCTACCAAGGGTCGGCCAGTCGCGGTCGTTGGAGTGGCGAAATCGCCGAAATGAGTATCGGCGGCGAATGGAAGGATGCGATGTGCGAGCCCGGATCGTGGTCTGTTGGTTTTACCGGGTTCGGTGAAATCTTACCTTACCATGAAAACAAGATATTCCTAGATAAAGAGGTAAAAGATAAGTGGGGGTTGCCTGTATTGGCTATGGATATGGAAATCAAAGAGAACGAGCTGAAGATGCGTAAAGATATGATGGAAGACTGCCAGGAAATGCTCGAAGTGGCAGGTGTAAAGGATGTCCATACATACGATAGCGGCTACGGCTTCGGGCAAGGTATTCACGAAATGGGTACCGCTCGCATGGGAAGAGACCCGAAAACATCGGTGCTGAATGGAAATAACCAAGTATGGGATGCGCCGAATGTATTTGTGACCGATGGTGCATGTATGGCTTCTGCGGCATGCGTAAATCCGTCACTAACCTATATGGCGTTGACTGCAAGAGCGGTTGATTTTGCAACATCCGAAATGAAAAAAGGCAACCTGTAATAGGCATGTGCTGCAATTGTTAATTTTAAAAAGAATTAGTTATGAATAGAAGAGAAGCTTTGGCACGGGTTGCTTGGATAATGGGGGGGACGGTCATCGGGGCCAATCTATTTTTAGAGGGATGTACGCGAGAGGCTACCAACAGCGTGGAGGGGCTTTTTGAACCGAATACGGTCGATTTCCTCGGTGATATCGCAGACACCATTTTACCCCCAACAAGCAGTCCAGGCGCGAAAGAAGCCGGTGTGGGTGCCTTTATTCCAGTCATGGTGAAAGACTGTTATACACCGGCCGATCAAAAAACATTCGTCGACGGGCTTGCATTATTGGAGAGCGCTGCCAAGGATAAGTTTGGCCGTAAGTTTCAGGAACTCAACGGCAGTGAGCGTACAGAACTGTTGGTGGCAATCGATAAGGAGGCGAAGGATTATCAGCGTAACAAAACAGGCGAAGATCCAAACCATTATTTCCATTTGTTCAAACAGCTCACTTTGCTTGGCTTTTTCACGTCAGAACTCGGAGCCACCAAAGCCCTTCGCTACGTCCAGATCCCCGGCAAATATGACGGGGATTACCCGTATAAGAAAGGGGATAAGGCGTGGGCGACATAGGGTGAATTTTCGTCGTATTTTTCTATTTGAGCAAACAGTATGGATACCGTAGAGTTAATACCTAAAGAAGATATTTCCAAGTACAAATTGGTACGGGCGTCGGAGGACCATGTGTCGGAGTTGCGGCAGAAATTACGCGGGGCTTTGCGGTTGGGCAATGAGTTTAAATCCAAAGCTACGATTACATTCCAAACGGTTGAAGGCCCCAAGCGTGTAGAAACAACCGTTTGGACACTTACTGAAGACGCACTTCAGATCAAGAACGGGGTGGTATTGCCTTTAGGCAGCCTATTGGATATCGATTATTAAGTTAGTTGCACGGTTGAAATGAACATCCATTATTTCCAGCACGTTCCTTATGAAGGATTGGGCCATATAGACGCGTGGGCAAGAGAGAATGGTCATAAGCTTACTTGCACGCGTTTTTTTGACGAATCATGGCCATTGCCCGAATTGTCGGAAATCGATGCGTTGATTATCCTCGGCGGTCCAATGAATGTGTTTGACGAGGCACATTACGCTTGGTTGACCGTGGAAAAGCAGTTCATCAAAGCCGCAATTGATTCGGGGAAGAAAATCCTCGGTATCTGTTTAGGTGCCCAGCTGCTGGCGAATGTGCTTGGAGCTGCGGTGAAACCGGCACCCAATAAAGAAATAGGCTGGTTTCCGGTAGTAGCTACCGATGAAGCGAAGGCTTTGTCGTGGTTTAGCGAACTTTTCGCTGCTGGGCCCACGGTATTCCATTGGCATGCAGACAAATTTGAAATACCTTACGAATCCATTAATCTGGCATCGTCGGAAGGTAATAAAAACCAAGCTTTTGCTGTTGGGGACCAGATATTGGCACTGCAATTCCATGTGGAAACGACGTTTGCTGACGTGCAAACGTTATTGGAAAATGCCAGGGCTGATGTGATTCCGGGTAATTTTGTGCAACCGGAGGCGGCGTTGTTCAATGATTCGGCGTTAGCATCGAGCCGCCAGTTGTGCAACGATTTGCTCTCCCGATTTTTTCGTTGATTTCCTACCTTTTATAAACTGAATCGCAGTTGCTGTCGTGTCGGGGCTAACGTAACATCCGGTGTTTCCTGTCGTTCGTATACATTTTTATGCCGTTTGCATGCTTTGATTTTCAAATAGTTGTTTGGCCACCTACCTTTGGCTGCTATAAAAGATCAAACGAACAGAAAACGTACTCTACGATATGCAGCATGGGAAGTAACTTAGCGAACGTTAAGCATAATATATTCTTGACTTATTGTCACGAAGTGGTGGGTGTTGCGATGAAGTGGCTGGTAAAGCAACATTTTCCGATGTCCGCCATTGGCGAAGCCAAGAATTTTCAGGAGACACTTAGCGATCTACCCAAGAAAAATTATGATTTGGTGGTGCTCGATGCGGAGATTGGGGATAACGCCCACCTATTAGGTGCCGTACAGCGCATCAAGTCGCTCAGTCCGCTGACCCGTATATTAATCTTTTCTGAATTGGATGAGGCGGTATACGGCCCAAAGTATCTGGCTTTTGGGACGAATGGGTTTTTAGCGAAAAACGCCGACGTTGATGATATCGTGCTTGCCATTGAGACCGCGTTGCGCGGGGATGTTTTCCATGGCGGGGATAAAGTAGACCACCGATTGTCGTCTCGGGAATACCAGATTGCCGACTTACTGGTCAAAGGGACGTCGCTTTCTCAGATCGGCAAGTCGATCAATTTAAAGGAAACAACCATCAGTACCTATAAGAAGCGTATATTCGAGAAGTTAGGTGTGAAAACCCTGTCTGATCTCATTTCCGTTTGGGAGATTTATCAGTAATACCGCACCCGGTTTTTACTGTCTTATCCCTTCCCGTCATCCATTGTAGCATAACCGCTACACAAATTGCCGTTCACATACATTTTCCTGTCGTTCGTATACACTAGATTGTCGCCCGTGCTGCAATTCATTCTCTTTGTGTGCCTCAACAAGGTGTAGGGCCTTGAAGAGCAAATAAGTTACATCTATTAATTTACAATTTGAGAAATGAATTTGGGGTCTAACCACATCACTTATCTGAAGTTTCATTGTCTTGATTTCAACGTATCATTATGAATCATAGATTTTTACTTAGTGTTTTCAAGAAGACATTAACTTTTGTTTTACTAACCACACTGTTTGGCGGTGTAGATAGCTTTGCTCAAACGTCCGGCTATGGTGATTTCATTATTTTTGAGGATTTTGGAAGGGCGATTCCTAATAATCCAGATCATGAGTATTACTCATCATCTCAGAACAACGACGGTGGTGAGGTTTATTTTAGAAAGGCGTCGTTAAGTGATATTGATCCGACTAACCTACTTTTCTATATTCCTTCGAATCCTCCAAGTTCATATGGTCAATCCCACTTTGGACCGCAGTATCGGGATAATGTAAAGCGGGGTTCTTATTCAATCGTCACGAATTCACGAGGGTATCGAAATATATATTTTCATGCCGGTCCTGACCATACGGAAGGCGATGATGGGGATGGGTTGGGCTACATGTTGTTAGTAGATGCGCATTCAAGTACCGAACTGTATTTTGATAGGGAAATAAATGAATTGTGCGCGGGAACGAAGTTTGAATTTTCTGCGTGGATTAAAGATGTTAACAATGAAAACAAAACGAAACCGCGGATTCGTTTTGACATTTTAAACGCCTCTAATGGCGCGGTAATCAGTTCGTATTCTAGTACCGATGATGATATTTCTCCTGTCAACGAATGGAGGAAGATAACCACGGAGTTTGAGATGCCTTCCGGTGTAAGTGAAATCAAACTTAAGATCACTAATATCGTAGCTAATCACGACGGCAATGACATCGCGATTGATGACATTGGTTTCCGACCAATGGGACCAAGCTTGAATTTTGTGGTGAGTCCACAGCTCCCCGTATGTGCAGATGGACCGGTTACCTTCACGGCCAATGTGGTTAACGCGAGTGAGGCTTACCCCACCAATCATTTCGTGTTGCAACGGCGCGAAAATGGCGGCTCGGGAACTTGGGAGAACGTTGGGAATTACAAAAAAAGCTCCGGGACGAATCCAGTGACATTCGAGGTAGGAGCCACAGCATCGCAGAATAACTATGAGTTCCGTGTGGTGGTTGCGGGTGATGAGACGACGCTAGGCAACGAAAATTGTAGTGCGGTATCTGACGAGATTTTATTACAGATAAACAATCAGGTCGCTGAGATATCCGTCACCGGTGGTGGCGCAGAAATTTGTATGGGTGAGGCTGCTCAACTAAGCGCTTCCGTGACCGGTGGCATTGGTGACCCCGATTATATTTTTGTTTGGGAGAAATCGACCGATCAATCCACTTGGGAAGCCGTTCTGGGAGCAACGGAAGCCACGTTGAATACCGGCGCATTAATGCAGACCACGTATTATCGGGTTACCGCGTGGATTGGCGGTATTGACGGATGCCCGGGGGCTGGCGCTTCAGCGATTTTTACCGTTACGGTAAACCCAATGCCGGATGCACCTACCGTCACCGACCGGATTACATACGTCGGCGCTACCGGGATCGAATATAACGCAACCGCATTGCCGGATTATACATTGATCTGGTTTGACGAAGACGGTGATCCGCTTGCGCCAAATGAAAAACCTGCTGTTAACACATCGGCACCAGGTGAATTTACGACCTATGTGGCCCAGCAGAACGATGAAACAGGCTGTATCAGTCTGATTGTCCCTGTGAAGGTTTTTGTAAAACCTGTTGAGCTCGCGGTTGAAAAGGCGGTTAACCTGAGTGAAATCGATGGTCCAGAGCAATTGGAATATACGATTGTCGTGACGAACACGGGCGAATATGATCTGACAGATGTCAGCGTAATAGATGTGTTGAGGCAACAAGATGCTACGGACGAGATACTCGATGTCGGCGTTGCTGTTGAATCCGGGAACGCCGACAATATCTTGGAAATAGGTGAAACGTGGACCTACACATTTGTGTATGCCGTCGGTCAACCGAGCATTGATAACGGTGCAGTTCTGCTGAATACAGTTTCGGTGACCACCGAAGAAGGAGCCACGGATGAAGATGATGCCACGACGACGATTACGCAATCACCTTCGGCTACGGTAACTAAGGAGGTTGACCTTACGGTTATCTCAGCTCCGGCCACATTGAACTATACGATCACCGTGGTGAATACGGGCAACGTGAGCCTTACCGGCATTGCAGCATCCGATGCGGTCGCACAGGATGGTACAAGCACTGCATTGACTTTGGGTACGCCCGTTGGCGACACAGATAATGATGGCAACCTTGATGTGGGGGAGACCTGGAGTTATACGGTCAGCTACGCAGCGAATCAGTCGCACATCGACAACGGCAGCGACATCGTGAACACGTTCACTTTCGATGCCGATGAACTTACCGTGGCGGTAAGTGATGATGCTACGACGACGATTACGCAAACGGCCTCCGTATCGGTCGACAAATCAGTTGACCAAGGGAGCATCGCTGCCCCGGCTACCTTGAACTACACGATCACGGTGGT
>NZ_JAYKZZ010000028.1:0-405 GCF_035818675.1 Parapedobacter flavus | reverse complement strand
GTGATGATGCTACGACGACGATTACGCAAACGGCCTCCGTATCGGTCGACAAATCAGTTGACCAAGGGAGCATCGCTGCCCCGGCTACCTTGAACTACACGATCACGGTGGTGAACACGGGTAACGTGAGCCTGACAGGCATTGCAGCATCCGATGCGGTTGCACAGGATGGTACAAGTGCGCCGTTAACCCTAGGTGCACCAACGGGTGATGCCGACAATGATGGCAACCTTGATGTGGGCGAAACATGGACGTACACGGTCAGCTACGTTGCCGATCAATCACATATCGACAACGGGAATGACATCGTGAACACATTCACGTTCGGTGCGGATGAACTGACCGCCGATGTAAGCGACGATGCCACGACCACCATCACACAATCACGTTCGGTTACGGTAGCTA
>NZ_JAYKZZ010000027.1:0-57341 GCF_035818675.1 Parapedobacter flavus | reverse complement strand
GGCGCTTGCGCCAACCCTTTTATTTTTTACCGGACACTAGTGATTTCATAAGGGAATTACGCTAGTAGCGCTTGCAAAATACGGCCTTTTTAAGCATCCGACAATTTTAGGTTGTAATGTGTATGTTTTTCGGGGGAGATTTTTCGTTTGCATTTAAGAAGCAGTTCGGGTACACCCCAACGGAGTTGATTAATCAACGGATAGGTCGCTGATGATTTTAGGAAAACGTATAGGATGCGGCACGGCCACGTGGTTCTTGAAACGGGGCAAAAACCCTAAAGGCTGTACAACTGCTCCCTGACTGCTGCCAGACTGCTGCGGGTGACTTGGCTGTCCGCTTGCTTTGACTGTGCTGTCCGCCTGCTGTTCAAAGCAGCATGGTAGCAGGAAGATCGCAGTTAGGTACGCCGCAGGTACGTCCGTGATGCACAGCGTTCGGGGGGCAAGTGACAATGAAGGAACCACTCGTTGAAGCGATTCCTTCATTGATCCTGTAAACCGTCACTATCGTATCCAACTACATCGTATCGGTATCATTGGCTGGCGGTACCGGCTCCATATACATGGTGTCGCTGTCGCTTTGATGCGTTGTGTCGCTGTCATTTTGTTGGTTATTCCCGGTATTGTTAC
Source organism: Parapedobacter flavus (assembly GCF_035818675.1). Lineage (NCBI taxonomy): Bacteria > Pseudomonadati > Bacteroidota > Sphingobacteriia > Sphingobacteriales > Sphingobacteriaceae > Parapedobacter > Parapedobacter flavus. Next base: position 56,711 of record NZ_JAYKZZ010000027.1, on the reverse strand, counting down.
ATGCTGTAAAGAACGTGACAACACCCAAAACAGTGAAAAGCATTTTAATCGTTTTCATTTCCTTAAATTTTAGTTAACGATGAGCTGTAAATTTGTTTATTGTATAATCAAACAACCAGCGGGGCATTTAGTTTTAAATTACATAGCGGGTTGCGATACCAATAAGCCGCTTTCACCATTCTTTCCAATAGAACCTCGGGGTACTCCGATGCGACCGACATTGGCGACCGACTGTTTATTTTTGAAGAAGTGACTTCCGTATTAAATGGCAGGAACATGATGGCTAAAGCAGGATAGTGCGGTATGGTTACTCAATTATTGTATCTATATTAGTGGTGTTATGAGCCAATACACCATCAAGAATTTAAGCTGCATTTTTTTAGTTCTATTTTTCCAAATCGGGGTGGTGATGGCACAAGAACGCCTAAGCGACAAGCCTATTGATTACCCGCGATTAAGCGCCGTCCCCACCGGAAAAGAAGTGCCGCAATCGCCCGATCCCCTAGTCCACTACCGATGGGATCATCCAACGGCCACCGATGGCTTGGAGACATACACGTTGCCGCCGGTTTCTATCACCGCGGATAGGCCCAATGCGGTTATTGTTCGTAATCATTCGGCATTAACCGTTACCGCTCCCTGTGATATCATGTTTGATTTCGGGCAGGTCAATGCCGCTTGGTTCGAATTCGATTCGCCGGGTTTTGATGGAGAAGTCGAGATGAGCATCAGCGAATTTAATGAGCCTGCGGTGTTCAACGCGGGATCTCAGCACCCTAAAAAGACAGCGACGCCTATAAAGCATGGTCAAACCTACAGGCTCGAGTTGAACAAAGAACTTTACGAAGGCGTTCGTTTTGGATGGATACATATCCGGTCGCTGAACGAGCCCATGGAAATTAGATCGCCCCGACTCGTATGCCAAATCAAGCCAACGAATTATAACGGTAGTTTCGAAACCAACGATACGCTGCTGACTCGGATATGGTACACCGGAGCATACACCGTAAAACTGAACTTGTTGAAAGATCACTTCGGTGCCATATTGATGGAACGGAGCGATAGGCACTCGTGGACCGGGGATGCCCATGCATCGCAGGCGGCCGCGATGGTCGCGTTCGGCAATTTTGACTTCGTAAAGGAAAATATCAGATATACTTCAGACCAATATAACGGGATTGCCAGCTATTCGTTATACTGGGTGTTGAGTTTAATCGATTATTATAACTATACCGGCGATAAAGCGCTTATGGAGGAGATGCTTGAAAACGCGTGTGCAAAGCTGGATACTGCCTACGGACACTATGGCGAAGACGTAAAACTGGCCTTCTATGGTTGGGACGAACGACTCGGTGCCGGGTTCGAACATCCGGAGATTCCGGAGACCCATAATGCTTATCACATGCTCTGCGTCCGTGCCTGGAAAGAATTCGCAGCCAGTATGAGACAGATGGGGAAGGACCGCCTTGCCGATAAATTTCAACGCTATGCAGACGAAAAAATCACCGCATTAACCAGTGATAAAGATTGGTGGCAACCCTTTGGGCTCCACGCTTCGGCAGATGCAGTAAATGCGCTGTTCGCATCAGGAAGCGAAGAACAGGCGATTTGGCACCATGCTTTCGCTGATCGGATGCAGCGACTTTCTTATTCACCTTTTAATCAATATTTCATATTACAAGCCATGGCTCAAATGCAACAGCATGCCGAGGCGATTACCACGGTGGATGACTGTTGGGGTGGCCAAATAAGGTATGGGGGCACCACGTTCTTTGAAGTTTTTAGGCCCTCATGGAACGATGTTTCCATGCCGAATGATGCACCCATTAACAATCAATGCGGGTATACGAGCCTTACACATCCCTGGAGCGCGGGTGTAACAAAATGGATGACCGAAGAAATCCTCGGCATCAAGCCCTTGACCCCGGGATTTGAGACCTTTACCGTTAAGCCTTTCCTTTCATCGCGGATTACCCGCGTAAAGGGCGATGTTCCCACACCGAAAGGTACGATTTCGTTTTCCATCGACGCAGAAACGGGGGTTATCCGGTTATCTGTTCCGGACGGAACGGTGGCCAACTTAGCCATTCCAAAAGCCGGACGGCGGATTAAAAACCTCCAGTTGAATAACGGCGCAGCCTTGCGTAGTGATGCTGAGGATGACGCGTTCATCTATTATGATAACTTGCCCGCCGGTAACTATCAAGGGCACGTATCTTACGTGGGTGGCTGGGAAGATCTTCCGGAAGAAGCGTTTCACTATGCCCTATCAACAATCAAGGAGGATGTGTCAACCGGCGGTGATTGGAAAGCAAAATACGGCACCCAAGGGCATCTGTTTTTCAATTATTACGACAATGCGGTGAATGATAGTTTGGTGCCCACGTTTGTTACCAGTATCGAACTAAACAAAGCGTTTCCCGTTAATTGGTCCGTTGACGGCAACGACCATCGGGGGCTAAAGGTGAAAGATAAGCGCCATCTGGGCGCCATTTATACGAACGACCCGCATGCGTGCATGCAGACCATGACCATCGATGTCAAGACCGAAGGTGAATTTTCTACCAACTTGTCGTTGTATTTCGTGGATTTTGACAAACAGGGCAGACGATCCGCGATAGAAATTTTCGATTTAGACACCAAAGAGCTGTTGATGCCCGTGTACATGGTGCGGGATTACAAGGAGGGAAAATATGTTACCTTCCCCATCGACCGGCCCGTGAGGATACGTATCAACCAAGTCCGAGGGGTAAACGCCGTTTGTAGCGCTTTGTTCTTCGATTAGCTCGGTTTCCCCTAAATCACCTACCACAATCACTTAGCACCTATTTGCTTTCACCGTATCATACTATCGAGAGCGATTTCGGTATCGAAAATTCGAGGCTGGTGTGTTTTGATTATCCGCAATAAGTTGGCCGGCTAATCGGGCCGCTGATCAAACATCCGTCCGACGGGATTGGGCGGTTTGTTACAAGTCAGGGTTGGTGGCGGCCTGAGGGTTCAAATAATATTGATTTACTACGTCGATAACATCGTAAATATCAAATGGCTTCTTTATATAGGCGTCGGCCCCACATAGCTCAGCAATTTCACCGATATTTTGAATGGCAGAGATAAGGATAACAGGTGTATGGGCAGTCTCCGCATTCGTTTTCAGTCCATTGCATAAATCACTTCCCCATCCCCAGTTGAGGTTCTCATCGAGCAAAATGAGCCCAATAGCAAACTGCTTTAATTTTTTGTCGAGCGACCTGCCACAATCGGTAATGACCTGATAATTTTCAAACTGCATAAATTCAGCCACCACTTCAAGCATATCACCATCGTCTTCTACGTATAAAATTTGTTTTTTCATCGGAATATAACGACTAACACCCCATGGCGCTCGGCCAAGTTAGTACAAACAAAATTGAAAAATGTTTTAATTGTTTTTAAATCACCAGTCCGAGGTGTACCGACGGCACCACGTCATAGTGCGCGTATAACGCTCCCGTTTGGAACGTAATTTTAAGCGTGTTATCGTTTTCGTTGTAGGCGACATGCTGAGTTGATTTATTAAACAAAAGAGGCGGGCGTATGTTGATTTTATATATGTTTAATTAGTAAATGGAGGAATTTATGGCTAGTAAAAATCAAAATGGTAAAATGCCAAACGAACATCTTCACGAATTATTTGTGGATGAACTGCGTGACATTCTAGGTGGAGAGCGGCAACTGTTGAAAGGGTTGAAAAAGATGACAAACGCGACCAAAAGCGAATCGCTGAAGACCGCGTTTGAGACGCATTATGCGGAAACCGAAGGGCACATCGACCGGCTGAAACAGGTGATGGAATCGCTAGGACTTTCCGCACGCGGAAAAAAATGTAAGGCGATGGAAGGATTGCTCGCAGAAGCCGACGAAATCATCGAAAGCTTCGAAGGCGACGAGTCGCTCGACGCCGCGTTGATTGCTGCCGCCCAGAAAGTGGAGCATTATGAAATTGCCTCTTACGGATGCCTGGTTACCTATGCAAAACTCATGGAGCACACCGATGCGAAGGAAATTCTGGGTACCACACTGAACGAGGAAAAGGAGACCGACGCGAAACTCACCGACATCGCGTTATCGGAAGCAAACGTGGCCGCCTAGTTTTGTGGTCGTATAGTACAAAAGGAAGCCCGGCAATTTAGCCGGGCTTCCTTTTTAGTTGCACCTCATTTTTGCGCGCTTGATGGATTTTTAATTTACTTTCGGCGAATACGGTTTTAGTTTTTTCTTCAGGTGCTGCCGTGCCACGTGGATACGGGTTTTTACCGTGCCAATCGGTATGTTGAAATGATCGGCAATCTCATGGTACTTATAACCTTCATAGTACATAGAGAATGGCGAATAGTACTCGTCTGACAGTTTGGATAACGCGTTCTCGATGTCGTCCATCACAAATTTCCCTTCCGCGCCATTACGTATCGAGCTCTTATATAAATCCGATGATGATATGGTGTCCGATTTAAGGATGATGGCATTAGTCTTCACCTTCCTCCGATAGTAGTTGATGAAGGTGTTTTTGAGAATGGTGTAAAGCCACGCTTGGAGATTGGTGCCTGTTTTGAATTTGTTGTAATACGAAAATGCTTTCAGCATCGTGTCTTGCACAAGATCGTGTGCATTTTCCTCATCGCGTGTGAAATACAGCGCATAGCTGTTTAACGAATTTACTTCTTGTACGACCTTGGTGTTGAACTCAATCTTATCCATAATCCATCTATTTTTTAATGATATATTACGCTACATCTAGTGCCGCCAGATCCGTGCCCTGCATTAGCAGGGCCGACTGGTCAAGTATATGATAAGAAAAGAAACCCGGAAGTTATCGATGTCTACAATCCTATCATTAAAGAACTCAAAGAAACAATAATGCAAGTAGCCGTTTTTTTCATAGTTGTCGTGTTATTGCGTCTTTACCGATGGACTGTTTGTTAGTATCTTAATCTTTTGTTAGTTGCTTCGCGATATAGCTAACAGGAAGTAGCTAAATTTTGTTTGAAAAAATTTGAAATAGTTTTCAAAACGTGTCTGTTTTTTGCAAACCCTGGTTCATATAAACGACTGAGGACGCTGGATATTACATTTCTTTTTCTGTTTCTCGTTCTTCTACATGTACCGCAAATTCGGCCGGGGCAATCCTTCGGCCGCGTGATTCGGAGTAAGCCCGGGTAAATGAAGCGCCTATATAAAGAATGGCCGCCGTGTAATACACCCAAAGTAACAGGATGATAATCGAGCCGGCAGCGCCGTAGGTAGATCCCTGGCCTGTGGTTTGGATATAGAAACCGATGAGCACACGGCCCAGCATGAACAGCAAGGCGGTAAAAAATGCACCTGCCCGGACGTCCTTCCATTTAATACGCACGTCGGGAAGGAATTTGAAAATAACGCCAAATAAAGCGCTGATGACCATGAAATTGATCATCGCATCAAGCGCAATGGATAGATAAACGGCCAGGTCGGAGAACAACCGCATTACATAATCCATAAATACCATGAGCAGTCCGTTGATGATCAACGAAACGATTAAGAGGAAACCCAGCGATAGAATGAGCGAGGATGAAAGGAGTCGGTCTTTGATCAATTTAACCCAACCGCGCTTGGGTTTTGGTTTGATTTCCCATATTTTGTTGATGGAATGCTGCATGTCGGCAAACACCGTTGTAGCGCCAACGAGGAGTGTGCCGATACCAATAACGAATGCAAGGGTATTGTCTTCCTGCACCCGTATGTTTTGCAACATGGTTTCAATCTGAGCCGCAGCGTTGTCGCCCACCAGTCCGTTGATTTCTTCGAAAACTTTTCCCTCGGCGGCTTCCTGGCCAAAGAAAATCGCAGCCAACGAAATGGTCAGTACCAACAATGGTGCTAGCGAGAAAATCGTGTAGTACGCTAGAGACGCGCTGAACTTGAGGCCCTTTACGTTCATGAAAATGGTGAATGTGTTTTTAAAGATGGTCACCCATCTGCTAATAAGACCTTTTGACTTCATCATAAGTTACCAGTTAACGCTCCCTGAAATATATCGCAAATACGGTCGATGCGGCGACAATACAGCCGGCACTAAGGATGATCAGCACAACACCCACCGTATGGTGGATATATAACCAAGCAAAACGGCTCAGTAGTCCCGCTGCCAATACCAGCGCAAAGGCTATCCAAAGTTTATTCCGGTCTTTCATATACTATTGCCAACAGTTAGCCGCCTCGTTTGTTGGTGTTTTTAAGTATCCAGCCACGTATTGGGCCTTCGATGAGCAAAAAATCAGCGAATTCGGCAACGACCGCACCGGTTTCGCCACTTGGTAGTTCGGCTATATGTGCAGACGACGTGTCGGGCCGCGCGTACAGTATGCGCGGTTGGCCGAGACGAATGGGGCGGATACCTGCCAAGGCCATTAGCTGCTTAACCGCCACGAAATGCTTCCTGCTATCGGGCAGTACAATCCGGTATCCATTGCGATATGCAGCCTCAACGATGGCAGGCGAATGGCCGGACACGTTGGTGCCAATTTGCGATGCGACGCGCAGTGTATCGCTGACCCGCGTGGTGTCTGCCACAATTTTGGGCGGGTTCGACTTTCCTGGTCGTACAAAGGGGAGTGGGTCGACTGCGCCTTGGGGGCCGTAAATACCAAAATGGAGATGGGGCGGTGTGGTGCGTGCATTTCCGGTATTGCCCATCAAACCAAGGGTATCACCCGTATTTACCAGTTGCCCCGGTGCCACCAGCTGACTGTCTAGGTGGGCATAGTATAGCGTTATCCGGCCGCTCGTTGGCCGTAGCCACACCACCTTTCCGCCCAGCCTATTGTCTCCTACACGGCTAACCATGCCATCGGCCGCAGCCACGACCGGTGTAAGTCGTGATGCAAAGATGTCGATCCCCTCATGCCTCCGGCGGCCGCCGTCTCTGGCATCGCCAAAGATGCTCCCAATGTGCTGCTTGGCGGCAGGTTCGACCGGATTAGTAAGCGACGGTTCAGCAGTGAGCCGTAAGTTGAAAGACAATTCGGCCAGCAATTCGGCTTGTATGCGGAGGAGATACTGGCCATCGCGGCGAACCTCCCAAGAGAGTACGGTATTGCCTGTATCTGCTGAGATAAGGTGCTTGGGGTTAGCAGACGTATCTTCGGGGATTTCGAAAAGATCGACGAATACCTGCGTGGGGACTGAACTTCGCACGGCAATGTTAGCCTCCAGTTGCTCACCTTGGCGAGCGTCGAAAGTATAGCCAATTGCGTGAGGTTGCACAGCGGCCAGGTATCCAGATTCTTGATGGGGAACGGTGATTGGTGTCGGATGGGTAAGGCCTCTTACTGCAGCTCGCTTCCACTGATGGTACAATGTGCTGTGCTCCAATCCGGCATTGCCAAGCTGTTCCAGGTAACGCTGGTGCGGGTACTGGCTTTTGAAAAGTGATCCCGTAAATTGATCACTGCAAGCCGTGAATGCTGCCACGATTGTAATGAAATATAGTAAACGATGAATGCGACTTTCCATACGCTTAGTTACAAGCAAGATGGCCGGTTTGTTTGTCGACACAACAATAGCGGCCTAAACTTATCGTTAGCTTACTCGCTTCGTATTGATGGCTTTTACCCATTCATGGTGTTTGCACCGCGGGCATCGGTGCCGGCCTGCCGCTAATCGCTCTAGCGTACCGCAAACCACACACGCGTATAGCCCCTCATCTTTGACGGTGTCCGTGTGTTTATCGTACGCGTGGGGCAGGATAGGTAAACCATATTTTACGTCTTCATTTGCATAGAAAAATACACTGAGGTTTCCACCCGTTTCCAGAATGGCCGCGCGTACCTGCCCCAAGTGTTCTACGCCCTTCTCGCGCAGTTCTGCAAAAAATTCCTCCTTGGAGAGGCTTTCTTTTTCGTCGTCTTTTATCGTCATTACGCTGTCCTCAACGATGTATACTGCTTTACCTTCAACCAGCTTTTCGAATCGCCTGCTTTTGGCTGCCAACCACGTAATCAAGCGGTATAGCGAAATCGCTGTAACGCATACCAACAAGGTAGCAAATAGCGCCACATCATCATAAAACATGGCATCGCCCGCTGCGGAACCTAATGTAAGAATGATGGCCAATTCAAATATCGATAATTGACGCACGCCGCGTTTGCCTGATAACCGGAGAATGGCCACGACGACCAAAAACATAAATACCGTACGGAAAAGGATTTCCAGGGCAAATGAGCCATCCAGGTCATGTAGAAAAATTCGATTCCAATCCAATGCGTTTGTTGTTAGTTGCGAAATAACTGTGTAACCATAAGGCCGTAAATGCCGCCGTCTAATATACCGATGCCTACCCTTCCAAAGGTGGGTCGGAGAATGTTTGCCCGATGCCCGGGCGAGTTCATCAACCCTTCGTGGGCAAGCGGTAGCGTTTGTGCAATCGCTAGGTTTTCACCAGCGGTGAGAAAAGTGATGTCGGCCTGGCGGATACGGTCAAACGGTGTATCACCATCAGGAGAGATGTGCGAAAAATAGCTTCTCGAAAACATATCTGCCGAATGCCGCCGCGCTACTTGCCGCAACTCCTCGTCTGCTCGCAGCGGCGAAAGATTGGCATTGCTCCGTTCGCTGTTAATCAGTCGGAGCATCTCGCTTTCCAATCCGGCACGAGGGATAGGCTCCGTTACCGAAAAGGGGAGGCGGACGCTCTCGGACGATCCCGGCGGAATGGTCATCCGGTTGATCGACCGATTTACGGTTTCCAGCGCCGGCGCAAACGGCCGCTCCACCCGCTCCAGTCCGCTGGTGAGCCGCTGGGCGACCTCGCTGTCGCGCGTGTACGACGTAACGGTGTTTGACAACGGTAACAATAATAACAGTGCGGCGGTAATGGCTGCATACAATACGCCGATAGCCAAACCCGGAATCGCACCAAACAGCTTATTTAGCCAGTGTTGGTGGAGTTTATAAGGTAGCGCCGCTAAAATCCGGTTTGTCAACAACGATAATACGACACTGATAAACAAAAATGTAAGTAAGAACGACAAAGGGATGGCCCATATGCTGGCTGTGGGGCCCGCTCCGAAAAGCTCCGCAATATGGTGATATAACAAGAACGTAAGCACAAGGCTACCTAACCAAGAAATCAGCCCGACTACCCCTGCTAAGAAACCATTGGATATGCCCCGCCATATCGCGAAAGCGATAATAAGGATGAGTATGATGTCAATTACATTCATATGGTTTTGATAATACAATCGTTCGCGTTGAATGTTTTGGAACAACCAGCCAACAATTGGGCACCACGTCTGTTAGCGTAAATAAGGCGCCGCAGATAAGAAAATGGTTTGTACAAGGCTTAAGAATAAATAGTATGGAAACATTCACAGCAAAACATGTAAACAAGGCATTAAATTATGAAGAAGCTCCGGTTTTTTCGGTATACATGCCAACCCACCGTACCCATCCCGACAATGCGAACGATGCACGGGTCTTTAGCAAGCTGATCGAACAGTTTGATCCGGTAAAGGATCAATACGCGGGAGACGAAGGGGTGCAGCGTATCTTTGAAAAGTTTGATGCCTTGGCTGTAGATTTTCAATTCTGGCAGCATACGAAAGACGGTCTGGCCGTATTTGCGACAAGGGATTCGTTCGATGTTTACCGATTGCCGAGGGCGGTTCAACCCCTTGCCATCGTCGCGGATACCGCACATATGAAGCCCTTGCTGAAATACCTCCAAACAAAAGACAGGTACCACCTTTTGGTGCTTACCACCAATACCGCGCAACTCTATGAAGGTGATCGTTACCAACTGGATGAGGTTAATCTTTCGGAATATGATGTGCCGGAGGCGATGATTGATGCGTTGGATCATGAAATGCGCGACTTACACGCCACACTTGCCGCTTACCGGACGGCAACCGGCGAGAAATGGGAGACCGCACAAAACCACGGATTAAAAAAGACGGACATTGACAACGATATTGAACAGTTTTTCAGGGCGGTCGACCGCGCGGTCATCGCCAGGTATTCCGTGCCGTCCGGCATTCCGCTGATTCTTGCTGCGCTGCCCGAACACCACCATCTGTTCCGGCGGGTAAGCCGTAACCAGCGTTTAGTGGAAAATGGCATAAAAGTCAACGCAACAGCATTGGATATACAGGAGCTTCGGAAGCTGGCGTGGGACGTATTTGAACCTGCGTATACAGGCCAGCTGGATGCAGTCATCGGTCAATACAGGCACGCGGCTTCCCAAGGATTGGGTACCGATCAAATCGGTGCCATCGTTACGGATGCCTACGATGGGAAAGTGGGTGCCCTGTTGCTCGAGGAAAATCGGATTATTCCCGGGCGAATCAACGATCGGACGGACGTTACCTTGGGTACACCGGAATCCGACCACCAAATAGACGACGTGTTGGACGATCTGGCTGAACTTGTGCTGGAGAAGCAAGGCGAAATCTGGGTTATCCCGAAAGAAAGGATGCCTGCAGCAACCGGCGCCGCTTCGATCAACAGGTTTTAGGTGGCTGTGCTGGCTATGCCGGGGAGGAAGTCTGCCGATCGGGGGCGGTTTGTATCGGGCCACCATGTACGGTTATTATGGGGTGGTAAAGCCTTTTTCGACCTACTTATTCGCCTTATTGAACGGGCACGAGAATGTATCCATTTGCAGGTTTATATCTATGAGTCTGACGCAACCGGTACGTTAGTCGCCGATGCGCTTATTGCGGCAGCCGAAAGAGGCGTTGCGGTGTATGTACTGGTAGATGGATATGGGTCACAGCGATTGCCCAAAGCATTTGTAACACGTCTTCGGAAAGGGGGCGTGCATTTCCGTGTTTTCGAACCCTTATTGCGGAGCAGGCATTTCTATTTCGGTAGGCGGCTGCATCGTAAAGTACTGGTCGTCGATGCGCGATACGCCGTAATCACGGGTGTGAACATCGGTAACAAATATAATGACCTACCCGGACAAGCAGCTTGGCTCGATGCGGCCGTCTGTATAGCGGGCGAGGTGGCAGCGAGCTTATGCAACGCGTGTTGGACAACGTGGAAAAATTTCCGATTTACCAGGCGCCTGCCGAAAGGCTGCCAGCCGGCAACTACCGATATCGATTTCGGGCAAACACACCGTTGCGCAGCACGTATGCGCCGCAATGACTGGGTGCGCCGTAAGTATGAGATTAGCCGTACCTATCGGGAAATTTTCCAAGATGCCGAAGAAGAGATCACCCTACTTTCCAGTTATTTCCTCCCTGGCCGTTCCGTCCAGAAAGATATCGAAGCTGCAGCCAAGCGGGGCGTACGTATCCGGGTAATTATCTGCAGCCGAATGGATGTACCCTTCGTTAAAAATGCAGAACGATACATGTATGATTGGCTATTACACCATGGTGTGGAAATCTATGAATACCGCGGAAGCATGCTCCACGGTAAGTTAGCTACCTGCGACCGGGAATGGATGACCGTAGGCTCATTTAACGTCAACGACCTGAGTGCCCGGGTGAGTATCGAACTTAATATCGACCTACAGAGTAAAGGAATGGTGCAGCAAGCCATCACGGAAATGGAGAAAATCATCGCGGACGATTGTGAACGAATAATGCGGGAGAACGTGAAGCTGAAGAGTACCGCGTGGGCCCGGCTCGTGAGGTGGTGGGCATTCCGGACCTTGCGCGTGTTGTTCTTCTTGGGTACCTTCTACATGCGGCAAGAAAAGCCTGTGTAGCGATGATCTAAAATTTTTGAAACAATAAATGATGATCGATTGTCAATAGCAAACACAGCCCGGTAGAACGGGCTAAACAAATAAGTAAATACTAAAAAGGAAACATTATGGAGCCAATGAAGAAAACAGCAGAAGTGTTAAATGACCTCATCAAGATTAACAACGACCGGATAGCGGGCTATGAAAAGGCGATTGCCGAACTGCCCGTTGCAGACGTGGACTTAAAGGCCCTTTTCAGCGGTTTGATTGAACAAAGCCAAATGCTGAAGGATGAATTGCAGCAACATATCAGTGCATGGGAAGATCGGGTCGATGACCAAACTACCGCGTCGGGCAAAATCTACCGGGCATGGATGGACGTTAAACAGACTTTTGCATTAGACGATCGCAAGTCCGTCTTGGAAAGCTGCGAATATGGTGAAGACGCCGCGCAAAATGCATATCGGCAGGCCGAAGAAGCGGACGATATATCTACAGCTGCCAAGGCACTCATCTCGAGTCAGAAGACCCAGTTGCGGGCATCCCACGATCAAATAAAGCAACTGCGCGATCGGGAGAAGATTGCAAACGATTAGCCTGGGCTAATCATCAACACCACGAATTATGGAAAACCTAAAAATAACTGTGGAATGCCTCCGGGATTTGGCGGCATTCCACAACGAACGGGTGGCCGGTTACCGCTCCATGATGGATAGCCTCGCCGGCGACGAAAAGCATTTAATAACCTTGTTTAATGCTTTTATTGCCCAAAGTAATGCGATGGGCGAAGAGTTGAAAAAGCTAGGGGCAGATTGGGGATCGAACGTCAGGGATCAATCGGAAGGTGATGGTAAGTACGGGCTCGCTTGGTCGGTGGTCAAAGCAGTATTTTCCAGCAGAATGCCTTGTTATCTATTGGATCGGTGCCGGTCGGGCGAGAATGCGCTGCTGATCGCCTACCACAGCATCGAAGGTACAGACGGGTTGGCCGAGCCGGTACGCCTGTTGATTAACCGGCAAAAGCGGGAGGTTATCGCGGCACGCGACTGGATTGCCCACTTTGAAGCGCCTCCGCAGCAGCCATTGCACGAGCAGCCGGTAGGCGCTGCGATCTAAATCGCTTATTCAATCGACCATCAAATTAATTTGTGCTATTGTGGCAAAACAATCGTAATTTCGTTGTCTTCCTACCTCTTTGTGTAGGAGGCATCTGAAATGAAGAAACCACAAACGATCGATGACCGCATCTACAAGGAATTGTTTTTGGCGTCGCCTGTCGCGAGTTATATATGTGATCACAACGGGGTTATCGTAGAATTTAACGCCGCGGCTGAATTACTGTGGGGCCGCAAGCCTTTAGCTGACGAAAAGTGGTCCGGTGCCGCGGCCGTGTATTATGCTGACGGACAGCCCATGGCGTTGGAAGATACCCCGATGGCGAGAGCGATACGTGAACAGAGAGATACATGCGGGCAAGAGTTAATTATTGCTCGCCCGAATGGTGCCAGACGGGTTGTACTGGCTTTTCCCAAGCCCATCCGAACCGAGGCAGGCCAGCTGCTTGGTGCACATAACACACTTGTTGATATCACCGAGTACACCCAGTACGAGGAAAAGCAGGCCATATTATCGGAAATTGTCCAATCGTCTGAAGACGCGATTGTAAGCAAAGACCTCAATGGAATCATCATGAGCTGGAACCACGGCGCCGAGCGGATTTTCGGGTATAGTGAAGCCGAAATCGTTGGTAAGTCGATAAACACATTGATTCCAGCCTATCTTCAACATGAAGAAAGTACCATCATCAGCGAGATAAAGGCCGGCAAGACGGTAGACCATTACCAAACCATCCGCACGACGAAGTCGGGACAAGAGATACCCATTTCGCTTACGATATCGCCCATGCGAAATAAAGCGGGGCACATCATCGGGGCTTCGAAAATCGCCCGTGACATTTCCGACAAAATCCGGCGGGAACAGACGATACTGTTCCATGAGAAAAAATTGGAAACGTTACATGCGATTGGTAAAATCATCACCGAGCAATTAGATACGCCCTCACTCATTCAAACCGTTATCAATTCAACTACCCATCTTGCCGCAGCCGATGTAGGCATTTGTTTTTACGGCATATCGGATGAGCAGGGGCGGTCGAAACTATCGGCGGCTGCAGCGACACTTGGGGGAGAGGTAGTGGTTGATTTCCCTGATACACAGGTCGAAGAGGGACTTATCCACACCATTTTTGTGGGCGAAAGCGCCATGAAGTTCGATGATATGGCAGCTACCCCACATATCCAAGCCTTATTTGAGCCCTGCCTAAGCCCGAATGCCCCTACCATTCGACATAGCTTGGCTATACCCGTCCGGTCGGCCGATAAGCTATTAATAGGGGCGATGTTTTTTGGTTATGCACAGATCGATGAATTCAATGCTGCCGATGAGGATATCATGCACAGCATCGCATCGTTGGTGGCGGTGACGCTGGATAATGCACGGCTGTTTGAAGAGGTAAACGCATTGAATCTGCGGAAAAATGAGTTTATCGCGCTGGCCAGCCATGAGTTAAAGACGCCGCTCACAACCACCAAAGGCTACCTTCAAATATTGGAACGGTCGGAGATCGATCAAGTCGGCCGACGGTTCCTCACCAAGGCACTTAAACAATTAGAACGGATCAATGCATTGATTGCCGAACTATTGGATATTTCGAAAATCGAAGCGGGTAAACTCAGTTTCCACTTTGAGAAGTTCGATATGAGCGAAATGATATTAGATGTCGTAGAGACCTTTCATTTCAGCAGCCAAACCCACACCGTTTTCGTGAATAATACCCATGGCGATTACCTGGTGGAGGCCGATCGGCAGCGCCTGGAGCAGGTAGTGATCAATTTAATTACCAATGCGATAAAATATTCGCCAGATGCACACCAAGTGCATGTGATGTTGCAATCTTCTCCCGGCGAAGTGACCGTGCAAGTTATGGATGAGGGGATGGGAATGACACCCGAGCAGCAGGAAAAGGTGTTTACCCGTTTCTACCAGGTTGAAGGGTCGTCGAAGATGACGGGACTGGGGCTTGGTTTATATTTAAGTAAAGAAATTGTAGAAAGGCACGGCGGCCATGTGGGCGTGAATAGTCAGGTTGGAAAAGGGTCTACTTTTTATTTTTCCGTTCCGCGCACGCCGCAACATTGATACGGCTGGCGGCCATTTATGCGGTGTGATGAGCAATAGCGTCTCCTATTCGGTTTACCGAATCGTCAGACAAATTTCCCCACAGCTGTACCCACTCGCCAGAAGTCTCGCGCCGCAGCTCACAAACTGATGAGCCATCTTGCAGATGGCATTGATAAACCGGAATCCCGTCCGTGGTGTGTGCTGGCCGGATAACCAGTCGCTTCGAAAGTGATCCTTCGGTGATCTCGATTTCAAATACGTCCTCTGATTTTTTCACTATGGGGTTTGTTCGTGAACGTGAATTAACTCAATACGCCCTGTTGCAATGCCATACGGATGACGGTGCCAATGTCTGGAGCCCCCGTCTTGTGGAGTAGATTTTCCCGATGTTTCAGTATGGTTCGCTTATTGGTGAACAATTGATAGGCAATCTCCTGGTTGGAATATCCCTCCAGAATAAGCTTCAGGATCTGTTCCTCGCGTGCCGAAAACTCTACGGCGGTTCCTTCTTTTTCCTTGTCTAGGGCAGCGATAGACTCGAGAACCTGGATGTACAATGCCGTACATATATAGGTGTTACCCGCTAATATGTGTTTGATGGCGAAAATAAGTTCGTCTTTGTTGGCCTCATTGATGATGTAGCCATCGGCGCCCGATTTCATTAAATCGAGAATATCCTCATTATGTTCTGTGCCCGACAACACCAATACCTTCACCAAAGGTGCAATTTCTTTTATCGCCGTAAGGAGTTGATGCTGCTCAGTTAAGAAAAGGTGGTCGACGATCAACAGGTTAACCGTGGGTTGTGCGGCGATCACGTTTACCATATCGGCTTGTTCAGAAACAATCTCCGCAAAAGTGAAATCGGGCTCTTGGTCCAAAAGTGCGATGATACCGTCACGGGTGAGCGATTGAGGAGAAGCCCAAATAATTTTTGCTGAATTTTCCATATGCTTGATTTTCTAGAATTTTAAAACCGTTTTACTTCGTTTGTTACCGTAGGGAATACGCCTCAACCGACCGAAAGGTTTTAGTTATTTTCAAATTCTCCCTTTCTGGCGACAAAGCGTCGGGTTTTTAGTACAGTAGCGAGCGGCAAAGTAAACGTTAGAAAACGAGCATCGGCAATTTACTGGATAGATATGGGGTTTATGCGCTGTGATTTTGGTTCGTTTGCGGTCGCCTCAACAGGATAACGGTCGCCGCAAGGATAAACGCTGCTTGGATGGCCGCATCCAGGAGATAGATCTGGTCGATTTCGCCACTCGTCACGTACATGATATCCATGATGAGAAAACTGAGCGAAACCGCATAGCCAAGCAATATGGGCAAAGGGCGCTTGCGTAGGCTGGTTACGATATACGTAAGTCCAATCGACGCGGATAGAAGGCCTACCATCTCTACGAGCCAGGTATCTTGCTTTGGGCCGGTAGCGGTGATGAAGCTGGCGATATTGAGCAAAGGCCACATTCCGGTTACGACAAAATAAATCCCCTGTATGAGAAATGCAGTGCCCAGTGCTTGGTTATGCGGTATGGTAGCCATGGAATCAGTAGCGATCTTGCTGATCGTGTCCGTGCGTTTTCACAATTTTATTGTACGTGCCCAACAACAGGAATGGTGCGGCCCATTGGCCCACGAAAAGCGCCATGTGTTTATGTCCCGAGCATTTAAGCGCCAATGAAACGCCCATGGCGGTCAACGCTGCACATAAGAATATTTTTGACGGCAATTTGGCTGTTTGGTCTTCGATTGCCTTGGTGGTGTTTCCTTCCCGGTGTTGTGGATTTTCATTCATAGCCATAAGGGTACTCCTTTCTATTTTCCGTAATCGGTTGCATAGACAGTGCCAAGGCCATAATGCGGGCCTGTAGATGAGCCGCTGCGCAAGCACCCTACCGCCGCGGGGCCAAATTGTGCGTTTTTCAGAACAATAAACCAACTAAAGCAAACAGGGTGTCCAAAATAGTTGATGCATGAGCTAGCAAATGATGTGAAACCTAAGCGATAAGGCTCCATTAGCGTGCCAACGGAAAACGGCGTAATATGTGAAGATAATAATTCCAAAGGAGGAGAAGATCATGGATAATGAAAATAAGGATAATAAGAAAAATCCACCTGTTATTCCGCTTGATGTAGCGGATACAGACGAAACGAGGGAACCCACAGGGGAAGACCTTCGGTATAATGAGTCGGAAGACAGTTTTGAACTCGACCCTGAAACTGCCGACAAGGAATATCGCCACCCGCAACCGTACAACACAGCCGCCCCCGAGGGGGAAGATGATAATTCCGCTTACGATGAAGAAAATCCGTACACGCCGAATGAATACCGCGATAAGCAAAACGAAATGCAAGGTGAGTTGAATGAGCTCGATAGGACCGTTACCGATGAAGAGCTGACCCAACTTGACGAGGTTGATGAGCAACTCGCTAATACAGCCGAGGATACCCGCGACGATTTAGATGCCGAAGGTTATCCCCGCCGAGACGAACGGGACCCCCTAGGCGATAAGCAAATTCAATCGGACGATCCTACAGAAACCAGTGGATAAATAAGAGACTATGGAAGCAGATAACCATATGAAGTTGCCACTGATACCGGCGCAACAGGAAGGCAAGCAGGTCGATCTCGAGTCGCGCACCATTTTACCGGATAGTGGTAGCGCAAAGCACTTTTTGCAGGTCGTGAAAAACCGGCTATTTGATATCAACCAGTGGGGGGCTGTAGCTTCCGTCCCGGTAGCCACGTTTGTGCTAACGGATGAATATGGCGGTGAAGCAATAAAGACGCACCCGAAAAAAGGCGATCACGTCAGGATTGATATTCCCGGTCCGGGTACCGCAGCTGGCGACGGATACGATTGGGTAATCATCACCGATATCACCGACGTTGCCGAAACGTTCTGCGCCATCACGCTTCAGCCTGCACCGAACCCGCTGAAGCAAGGAGACGATACGGGCCATTTCTTCAAAGCGTCGGCCAGCTCTACCATTGTCGTTGAAAGGAACGATCGCGAAGTGGTTGCACGATATTATGGCCGAAACGAAGTAACCAACACCCATACCGAATCTACCATAGATAATATAAGGAATGCGGTAGTAGGTGTCAGCGCCAAGCTCGGACTGTCATACCCGCAGTGGCAGGGGTTACTGGATGGTTTGCTGGAGCATCCTTAGCGGAGGGATTTCGACTATAAAATAGAATCGTACATGTTAAATTGAAATGTTATGAAAACTTTACAAATTTTTTTGATAGTGGCTATAGCGTCAGTCATTACGGCCGCATGCAACAATACAAACCGAAGGGCCGCAGACGACAGTGTGGAACAAGCACAGGGCGTCAACGATACTTCGGCCATGGTTAATGAGCAAGATGCCGATTTTGCGGTTAAAGCCGCAGATGCCGGTTTGGCAGAAATCGAATTGGGTAAGCTGGCCGTGGAAAAGGCGACAGACCAACGCCTAAAGGATTTCGCCCAGCGGATGGTTACCGACCATCAAAAGGCAAATGATGAACTGATGGCTATTGCCACGGGTCTCAACATTACGCTGCCACCGGTAATCAGTGAAGACCATGTAGACAAGCAACGGAAGCTTCGGGACAAATCAGGCGACGCATTTGATGAAGCGTATGTCGATATCATGGTGAAGGATCACGATCGGGTGGTTTCGCTGTTTGAAGATGCCGCATCCGATGCGCGGAACGTCGAATTGCAAGCATTCGCTGCGAAGACGCTTCCCACGTTGAAAAAGCATTTCGAGGAAGCAAAAGTACTTCGCGACTCGATAAGCCCGATGGATACGACCACCGTACAGCGGCTAATGCCTTAGCTCGGTTATCCAATTACTTTTTCATCCGTGATACACCCGATGGATGCTGAAGACACCTGTTGAAGGTATTTGAATAATACACCGGAAGTGACCGAGGGGGGGCGTTGGGTCCATGCGGCGCTACGAGCGTCCAACTCCGCTTGAGTTAACGCCACATCGACCCGTCGGTTTACCACATCGATGGTAAGGCGGTCGCCATTTTGCAAAAGCGCAATGGTCCCCCCATCGAATGCTTCGGGTGAGATGTGCCCTACAACGAAGCCATGTGTGCCGCCCGAAAAACGCCCGTCGGTAATCAATGCTACATCGTTGCCCAATCCAGCGCCCATAATGGCGGCCGTAACCTTGAGCATTTCCGGCATGCCCGGGCCCCCTCGGGGGCCTACATAGCGGATCACGATGACGTCGCCTTTGTTAACCAGGCCTTTCTTTACGGCCTCTACCGTGTCGTCTTCGCTGTCGAATACGTTGGCTGTGCCTTCGAAGAATTCGCCTTCTTTTCCCGTAATCTTAGCTACGGAGCCAGCAGGGGCTACATTCCCGTGAAGAATTTGTAGGTGTCCGCTCTTTTTCAGCGGTTGGTCAAAGGGCCTCAGAATATTCAATGCATTATTCCAAGGCTTGATGTCCACGAGGTTATCACGAAGTTTTTTTCCGGTAACGGTTAGGCAATCGCCGTTCAATAAACCTTCATCCAACAGAATCTTTAAAATGGCAGGCGTTCCACCGCTATCGTGCACATCTTCCATGAGGTATTTTCCACTGGGCTTCAAATCGGCGATCAGCGGTGTATGGTCACTGATGTACTGAAAGTCATTTAAGGTCAATGAAAGACCGTAAGCTCGTGCAATAGCGAGGTAATGCAGTACGGCATTAGTAGACCCCCCGAGTGCCATCACCACCACCAATGCATTTTCCAGCGATTGCCGCGTAACGATATCGCGCGGTTTTAAATCGAGCCGCAGTAAATTCTTGACGGCCGCCGCTGCATCTACACATTCCTGTTTCTTTTCGTCGCTGGTTGCTGGATTGGATGAGCTATAGGGTAATGACAGGCCCAGCGCTTCTATGGATGAAGACATGGTGTTGGCGGTATACATCCCACCGCAGGCCCCCGCGCCAGGGCATGCGTTGCGTATGATCTGATTGAGCTCTTCGTTATCGATGATGCCTGCCATCTTTGCCCCGTAAGCCTCAAATGTCGACAGGACGTTGATTTTCGCTCCATTGTGTTTTCCCGAGTGGATACTTCCGCCGTAGACCATGAGCGCCGGGCGGTTGAGTCGTCCCATGGCAATTACCGCGCCGGGCATATTTTTGTCGCAGCCCATCACCGTTACCAGGCCATCGTACCATTGGCCGCCCATCACCGTTTCAATGCAGTCGGCAATGAGATCGCGCGAAGGCAGCGAAAAGTTC
The DNA here is from genome assembly GCF_035818675.1 of Parapedobacter flavus. Classification (NCBI taxonomy): domain Bacteria; kingdom Pseudomonadati; phylum Bacteroidota; class Sphingobacteriia; order Sphingobacteriales; family Sphingobacteriaceae; genus Parapedobacter; species Parapedobacter flavus. The sequence goes on along the minus strand of NZ_JAYKZZ010000027.1, from coordinate 36,565 downwards.
ATCCCTCGCGTGCCCATCCCGATGGCATCGCTCACACCAATGGTATTGAACGTGAGTCCTGTTAAGTCATGTGGTTTCATAGCCTCAACCACAATGGCGGCAAGTTCATTGAGGTGCATGTTGCAGGGATTCCCCGCATACCCCGCACTGGCAACGCCCACTTGCGGTAGTTTGATGGTCCTTTCGTCCAAGCCAATGGCGTGGAGCATCGCTCTCGAACCTGGCTGGTCGTCGTTTTCGGTGAGTTTTCGGCTGAATTTATTTAGTATGGTGTCCATTATATATTAGTGTGACGTGTTAATGATGATCTAACTTGTTATTAGCTGGGGAGGGGCGTGCCACCCGAATCATTTGATAAATAGGCAGCCTCCACCAAACGCATGGTATCGTAGGCATGTTTCACCGATGTAGCATGCGGAGCGTTTGGGTCTTCAATAGCACACTGCAAATCGGCCATGGTGGCCATGAATGCGTCGGGGTACCATGCACCTGGAACATGCCCTTCTACCCACCCGTCACGGGCATTATCGGATAAGAAATATTCAAAGCAATCGGCTTCGCCCTTCGGGAAGTTGATGTTTTTTCCAAGTGTCGCTTTGATGGCGCCCTTCGTTCCTTCCCACTTCACGAACGAATCCTGGTGTTCCAACCCGAAATCATGCCCATGGTTGGTGTTGACAAACGCCCGGATGGGTTTTTCATAATCAAACACGATAATCGATCGTGTTGATGTTAATTGCATTTGTTTGGGATGCTGGAATGTTTTAGCGTATAGCCGCTTGGGCAAGCCCAGGAAATATTTAATCATATCCATGTAATGGATGCTATGGTAAAGCATCTCCATGCGTGGCAGGCCAAAGAGGAAATCCCAAAGCTCCCACGGGTGATGGATGTTCATCCGTATTTCCATGTCGTGTAATTCACCGATAGCACCCTGATCAATCAGGTGTTTTGCCGCAATTACCGACGGAATCAGTTTCATTTGGAAATTTACACTGGCGGTGAATTGTTTACGCGAACATATTTCGATGATTTCTTTGGCGTCGTTGAGGGTTTCTCCCATGGGCTTTTGCATCATCACGTATGCGCCATGAGGCAATTGATTCAAGATATCCGTTAATTTCGATGCTGGCACGGCGATATCGAATACCGTATGCGGGGGCACACGGTCAATAAGCTCCTGCATCGAGTTATATACTTCGTTAAGTTCGAATGCCGCCGCTAGTCGTGCAGCCTTCTCTACCTGAACATCATAGATGCCAAGGACCGGCCAACCCGCTTTTCGATAGGCGGGAAGATGGGCTTCTTCTACAATACCGCCAGCCCCGATGATCACAATCGGTTTTGGGTGGGCAGGCATGGCAAAATCGGATACTAAGGTGGGTCGGTTCATGCGCGTTTGCTGATTTGATAAAAGTCAAGTGCATTATGGTAAAACAAGTTAGCCATCTCCTGTGGTGCTAACGCGCGGCATAACTGTTGCGCCGCCTCGTACCACCTGGTATAGCTCGAGGCAAGGGTCACCACCGGCCAGTCGCCGCCAAATGCAAGTCGGTCGGGGCCGAAGTATTCCAGAGCGGTATCTACATAGGGTTGCAGGTCGGCAATGTTCCATGTCTCCCGATCTGCTTCTGTAACTAATCCCGATAGTTTGCAATATACAGTTGGATATGCTGCCAAGGCGCTGAGGTTACTTCGCCATTGGGCGAATTCACCGGTTTTGATGTCGGGTTTGCCGAAATGGTCGAGTATATACCGGTTGTGCGGTGCAGCTTGTACGAGGTGCACCGCTGCGGGCAGCTGATGTGCTTTTACGCCGAGGTCAAAACTCAAGTTATGCCGATTCAGGAGGGCCATGTTCGATATGAATCGTGGGTCCCGATACAAAGACATAGGCTCCTCCTCGAGTCGGCGAATTCCCTTCACGAGGTTATTGCGCATAAGCGCTAGCAACTGTTCTTCCGCGTCGGCAGCCTCTAGCGGAAAATACGGAATGATGGCGCGGATGCGTGGTTCTTTCCTGGCCAACGCCGTAACGTAGTCCACCTCGGCTTGATAATCGCTAGGCAAGCATTCGCACTGCACAAAAATCATATCCGAAATCGGTATACCTTGTGTCGCAGCTTCGTAGTCGGCGAGTCCAAAGGATCTATTGATTGCGGCCACATCAGCCAGCCAAGGGTAGTTCAATAACGTCAGATCCCAGAAATGCACGTGGGCATCTGCGATTAACAGGCTGTTGTATTTGTCGTCTATCTTGGTCATAAAAATTTTGTTAAAGGTAGAATGAAAATGATGGTTCCAATGGTATTGGATTAGCAAGTATCTGTACCGTTTTGATGCTTTGGTGAATTTGTGTGTGATTTGTTGTATTTTCGATATTTAATTGATTAGTTGTCGCGGATATTTTGAATAACTGGTCAAAAAAGTATGTGTTGAACGATTTGTAAATGTAAAGATAATCATGAAACCCATTTATGCAAAGCCCCCTTTAGGAAGTAGAGCTGCTTTTCAGGTGCGGAAAGACTATTTCGACATACTCGATACCAAGTGGCATTATCATTCGGAATATGAGTTGGCCTTTATTAATTACCCTCACGGTAAGCGCATTGCGGGCAACAGCATGGCAACATTCGATGAAGGGGATCTGGTGCTCTATGGGCCTAATATTCCCCATGCTTGGTCCCACGAGCCCGCTCCGGGAACACGTAACGAGTCATCTTATAATAACGGGCTGTCATACCATGCAGTGGTTGTGCATTTTAGTGCGGACTGTTTTGGTGAATCATTTTTTTCCATTCCAGAGATGAACGCCATTCAGACTGTACTTAAGAAGAGCATACATGGCTTGGTGGTGAAGGGGCAGTCGAGGGCAAAGATTGCCGGCTGGATGAACCAGTTGGTTGATCATACAGGCTCGGCCCGGGTGATTTTACTGATCCAGATTTTGCAAGAAATTGCTTCAACTACCGAGTATGATTTGCTCTCGTCTGCGGGGTACTGGGACAACTTAAACGATAACGATGCCGTGCGGATGAGTGGAATTTACGAGTACATTATTCAGCATTTTACCAAGGAGATCGCACTGGAAGAGATTGCCAAGCAGGCACATATCTCACCTTCCGCGTTTTGCCGCTATTTCAAAGCACGTACCAAACGCACACTCAAGGAATTTGTCAACGACCTCCGTATAAACCACGCCTGCCAGCTGTTGGAAGAGAATCAACTGAGTATTACCCAGATCTGCTTTGAAGCGGGATTTAACAATATCTCCAATTTCAATCGGCGGTTTAAAGAGTTCAAAGGGATTACCCCTCAACAATACCGCACGAGCATTTCGGGCATTTACCATAATAACAAGAAGGAGGCGTCAACCGGGCATGCTGTGGTAACGCCTTGAGCATGGTCAATTTCGTATTGATTGTGGGCAAATCCGTACTGTTCCATTTGGCTCTTTCGGGCGTTATTTGTCTAAATAATTGTAATCCTGATGAGCTGATGGTAAATGATCATTCTAATCGAAGTTATAACTTGCATAACGCTTCTATGGTGAAGGCAGCCGGTCTGTTTTTCGCAGCAGTTAATCATTCGCATGTTTCGATGTCGTGACAAGCGTTTTCGAGGTTGAAAGCGCTTATCGAGAATCGTAGTTCACTCATTTTATTTAATCAGGGCGATGGTTTGCGTAACTGCCAATTTCATTATGTATTCGCCAAATAAGAAACCAACAAGTGACTAAAAGCAATTTTATGAAAAGAAATAGAAACATCGTATTAATGGTATTCGTATTCCAATTGTGCTACGGCCTTTTGTATGGAGCGTCTTCCTTTTCAGCTGGAAGGGAGGTGAACACGTTGTACGCGCAAGACTCGGTATCATTTGAGGTAAAGGGCATCGTTCGCGATTCGGTTGGTGTACTTCCCAACGTGACCATTGTAGTAAAAAACAATTCCAGCATCGGTACCACAACGGATCCAAACGGCAGGTTTATATTGGTTGTCCCAAATCAACAGTCAATACTCGAATTCCGAATGGTAGGCTATGAAGCACAGGAGGTCCCTGTACAAGCCAACATGGATGTATCAATGGTGCAGTCAGCTGATAACCTGGACGAAGTGGTAGTTGTGGCATTCGGAAAGCAGAAAAAGCAGGATGTTATTGGCGCTGTAACCAGCGTGAATCCTTCAGACCTGAAGATTCCATCAAGTAACCTCACTACGGCAATGGCCGGACAGATTGCCGGAATGATCGCGTATCAGCGGAGCGGTGAACCTGGTGCCGATAACGCAGATTTCTTTATCCGTGGCGTGACGACTTTCGGCTATAAAAAGGACCCATTGATCCTCATTGATGGCATTGAAGTTAGTTCACGGGAGTTGGCCCGCTTGCAACCAGATGATATCGCCAGTTTTTCTATCTTAAAAGATGCAACCGCGACCTCCCTATATGGGGCTAGAGGTGCTAACGGTGTTATCTTGATCGCGACCAAGACAGGTAAAGAAGGCCAGATTTTGATCAATGTCCGTGTAGAGAATTCACTTTCGGCGGCCACTCGGAACGTCGAACTGGCCGATCCGATCACATACATGAGGCTGGGCAATGAAGCGGTGGTTACCCGTAATCCGTTGGCCCCTCAGCCGTATCCGCAACGTAAAATCGATAATACAATTGCCGGAACCAATCGCTACGTATATCCGGCCACCGATTGGCACCAAGCGCTTTTTAAAGACTATACCATGAACCAACGCGTGAACCTCAATGCAAGTGGTGGAGGAAAAGTTGCCGATTATTATTTGTCGGGCACATTCAATCAAGATAATGGTGTGTTAAAGGTAGACGGGCGCAATAACTTCAACAGCAATGTCAATTTGAAGAATTATTCCCTCCGGTCAAACATCGGGATCAACTTGACCAAAACAACACGGGCCATGGTTAGGTTGTCCGGCATATTTGATGATTATACGGGGCCAATCGAAGGTGGCGCAGATGTGTATTGGCAAGCCATGCATGCCAATCCGGTTTTGTTCCCTGCATATTATGAGCCCGATGAGGCACATGGTCATGTGAACCATATCTTGTTTGGTAATTATGGAACGGAAGCCAATTATATCAACCCCTACGCAAATTTGGTGCGAGGGTATAAAGAATACGCTAATTCGCGAATGGATGCCCAGTTCGAGCTCAATCAGGATTTTGGCTTTTTATTGGAGGGGCTGACGGCTCGGGCACTTTTTAATACGTCACGCAGTTCTTATTTTGACGTCATCAGGCAATACTCCCCCTTCTATTACACCAGCGGCGGCTATGATCGGTTTACGGACAAATATATGTTAGCCGCCCTGAATGAAACCACTGGTACAGAATACCTCGGTTTTCAGGCTGGGGGCAAAGATGTTTTCTCATCTACCTACTTAGAAACTGCGATTAGTTATAATCAGACATTCCGCGAAAAGCATAATATCAGTACAGCCCTAATCTCCATTATACGCGGTAGCCTTGCGGGCAATGCCGGAGATTTGCAGCGCTCGCTGCCCTTCCGGAACGCGGGTCTTTCTGGGCGGTTTACCTATTCATTCGATAGCAGATATTTTGCAGAATTCAATTTCGGCTATAACGGTTCCGAACGGTTTTACAAGACGGAGCGGTTCGGTTTCTTCCCCTCGGCGGGTGTGGCTTGGACGGTGTCCAATGAGCCGTTCTGGGAACCAATCGCCCCTGTGATATCCATGTTGAAATTTCGGGCTACATACGGCTTAGTGGGCAACGATGCGATAGGCAGCGAGTATGATCGTTTTTTCTATTTATCTAATGTTGATATGAACGCCGCGTCCAGAGCCGCCAGTTTCGGCACACTGAGCGATTATACGCGTACGGGAGTTTTGGTTTCCCGGTATTCGAATCGAGATATTACCTGGGAAAAGGCAAAGAAGACGAATATCGGCTTTGAATTAGGGGTCATGAACAAGTTAACGGTCGAGGCCGATTATTTTCATGAAGACCGGAGCCATATCCTAATGACACGGGCATCCATACCATCTACCATGGGCCTCACAGCACCCGTAAGGGCAAACGTGGGGGAAGCGTCTGGGAGCGGGATAGATGGCTCATTGACCTATGCCGATAATTTTGGTCCAGATGCATGGATGAAGGCCAGGGTCAACTTTACGTATGCCACCAGTGAGTTCAGGGTCTATGAAGAACCCCAGTATGAAGAGAGTTACCTCTCCCGGGTAGGCTATCCGTTGTCACAGCAGTGGGGGTACATTGCCGAGCGTCTTTTCGTAGACGATGCCGAAGTAGCTAATGCACCGAGACAGAATTTCGGCGACTATATGGGGGGAGATATCAAGTATCGGGACCTCAATGGCGATGGGCAAATCACTGAAAGGGACCGTGTCCCGATCGGACACCCGACCGACCCGGAGATTATTTATGGATTTGGAGCTTCATTCGGGTACAAGCGTTTCGACATGTCGTTCTTTTTCCAAGGGTCGGCCCGGTCATCTTTTTGGATCGATCCAGTCGCCACATCACCATTCAATGAGGAAACACAATTATTAAAGGCGTATGCAGATAACTATTGGTCTGAAGACCATAGAAACTCGTATGCACTCTGGCCCCGCCTTAGCTCCACAGTTGTCGGTAATAATACGCAACGGAGCACCTGGTTTATGCAAGACGGCGGGTTCCTTCGCCTGAAACAAGCAGAGTTTGGCTATACGTTCCCGGACGTCCTTTTGCAGAAACTAGGGGTGGCCAACGTCCGTTTCTATGCGAGTGGCCTGAATCTGTTTGCCATTAGCAGCTTTAAATTATGGGATACCGAAATGGGCGGAAACGGGTTGGGGTACCCCGTACAGCGAGTATTTAATTTAGGTCTCCACGTCACACTATAACTATCCGATTATGAGATATCTTAATATATTTTTTTCCATTTTGGGGCTTACGGCCCTAAATGCTTGCAATGACTATTTAAATGTTGTGCCAGACGGTGTGGCGACCATTGAAAACGCATTTACGAGCCGTACCACGGCCGAAAAATACCTGTTTACCTGTTACTCTTACATGCCCAGCCACGGAAGCTATGATGACAACCCGGCCTACTTTGCTGGGGATGAATTTTGGACGATTTACCCACAAAGTGAGCCTTTTTTCTGGAGCAGTACTTTTGAGGAGATTGCGAGAGAAAATCAGGGCGTTGTGTCTCCGAGACTCAATTATTGGGATGGTTCTAACGGTGGCAGACCTTTGTTTCAAGCATTGAGGGACTGTAATATATTCCTGGAGAATATTGAAGCGGTACCCGGTATGCAAGAACGTGAAAGACTTCAGTGGATTGCCGAGGTAAAATTTCTTAAAGCCTATTATCATTTTTGGTTATTGCGCATGTATGGACCTATACCGCTTATCAAAGAAAATCTCCCCATATCCGCTGGCGTTGAAGAAGTTCAGGTAGCCCGGGTGCCTGTGGATGCGTGTTTTGCGTATATTGTGGAGCTATTGGATGAAGCAGCCCCAGACCTACCACCAGTCGTCAGTAATGAAAACGACGAATTAGGCCGAATTACCCAAGTGATAGCGAAATCAGTAAAAGCGGCCGTTTTGGTTGAAGCAGCTAGTCCACTGTTCAATGGGAATACCGATTATACAACGTTTACGAATAAAGACGGGGAACCGTTATTTAACACGACCTATGACGCGGAAAAATGGCGAGTAGCAGCAGAAGCATGTGTAGAAGCGATTGAACTATGCCATTCGGTTAACTTACGGCTTTATACCTTTAACCCGGCTTCGCTATCTACCCGTGTCTCAGACACAACAACCATTAAGATGTCAATCCGGAACAGTGTTGCGCAGCGCTGGAACAGCGAGATTATCTGGGGGAACGCCAGCAGTCTTTCCAACCAGATGCAGACGTTGTCGCAAGCGCGGGTAGACCCGGATAAACCAAACAATGCCGGCGCCCGCTCGCTCTTGGCCGTAACCATGAAAGTGGCCGAAACATTCTATACGGAGAATGGCGTGCCGATTGACGAGGATGTGACCTGGGATTATGCCAATCGATATACCTTGAAAAATGCGACCAGTGACGACCGCTACAATATCGGAGAAGGATATGAAACCGCTAGCGTTAACTTTAATAGAGAAAACCGGTATTATGCCAGTTTGGGATTTGACGGCGGCGTCTGGTTCGGACAAGGCAATTATGACGATAATGATCCATGGGTGCTTCGGGCAAAATCGAGGCAGGTAGGAGGGAAACTCAGCGCGTCCCTTTACTCGGTTACAGGTTATTGGCCGAAAAAGCTGGTTCATTTTCAGAACACCTTGCAGGAAGGAGATGGAGGCGGGTATAGCGTCGTTTCTTACCCATGGCCGGTAATGCGATTAGCAGATCTATACCTTTTGTATGCAGAAGCGCTAAATGAATACGCAGGTCCTTCGGATGAAGCATACCATTGGATTGATTTGGTCCGAGAACGAGCGGGATTGCCTGGCGTGCAAGAAGCATGGTCGACCTATTCGCGGCAAAATAATAAGTATGCAGATAAAGATGGTCTCCGGGAGATTATACAGCAAGAACGCTTAATCGAGTTGGCTTTCGAAGGCCATCGCTTCTGGGATATCCGGCGTTGGAAACGGGGTAGGGAAATGTTCGCGGGTAATATTCAGGGCTGGGATATCGAGCAGGAGGAAGCCACTTTGTATTATCGGGTCAAAACGCTGTTTACGAAAAGTTTCGGTGTTCGAGACTATTTGTGGCCGCTAAGTGAAGGCAGTTTGATCGTAAACAAGAATCTGGTCCAAAATCCGGGATGGTAATTAATTAATACAGAAGGAAATGAAATCAATTATAATTACGAACAAGTTTCGGTGGCCCTATAGACTACTATGTTATATGCTGATCGGATCACTTTGCGGCGCAGGCTGCCAGGACAAGGAGCTAGGTCCCGTTGGTGGTGATGGAGTGGCTCCGGGTCCGGTGTCTAACGTAGTGGCTGAGGCACTGCCGGGGGCGGTGAAACTTACCTATCGCCTACCCAGTGATAAGAATCTGCTGTATGTGAAAGCGGTTGTAGAAGTCAATGGACTGGAGCGCGAATCGAGATCCTCGTTCTATGAAAATTCATTAGAGATAAAGGGATTCGGTGATTCGAAGGAGTATGAGGTAGCGCTGTATGCCGTGAGTCGCGATGAGGTCGCTTCGGAACCTGTGTATATCACTGTTACCCCCCTCACATCGCCCGTGCAAGAGGCTTTTTCTTCGCTCGATTTGTTCGAAGACTTTGGTGGTGCCACGGTAGGCTTCAAAAACCCATCGGAAGGCGATTTGAATATTGTACTGTTAACGACGGACTCCGCGGGTGACTGGGTAACTGCGGACATCTATTATACCAAGCGTCCTGAAGGTTTTTTTTCGGTGCGAGGGTATGACACGGAACCGCGTAAGTTTGGCGTGTATATTAAAGATCGGTGGAATAACTATTCGGATACATTGGAAAGAGACTTGGTTCCCATCTTTGAAAAACAGTTGGATCGTACCAAGTTTAGCGAATACCGATTGCCCACCGATGAAGAGTCCGCGTGGGGGTGGACGATGCCTCACATATGGGACGGTATTATTGTAAACAACACCAATGTCGATAAACCCGGGTTCCATACTGCCCCTGGGCGATGGCCACAGCATTTTACATTCAGTTTGGGTGTAGAAGCCAAATTGAGTCGCTTCCGTTTTTGGCAGCGGGGCGCATGGATTGCTTTTACGGATCGAAACATTAAGAAATTTGAAGTGTGGGGAAGTACAGACCCCGCTCCCGATGGCAGTTACGATGGATGGACGTTGTTATTGGAAGGCGAATCGGTGAAACCCTCGGGGTTGCCTATGGGAGACAACTCGGATGAAGATTTGGCATTAGTAGGGGCTGGAGAAGAGTTTGTATTTCCAGCTGGCACGCCGGCGGTGAAATACATTCGTATTAAAGTATTGGAAACATGGTCGGGTGCCGATAGTTTTTATATCATGCAGGTGGCATTCTGGGGCTCGGAGGCGGAAGGGTAAGCCATAAATAAAAGAGAAAAAATTATGAAAAAGTATATCAATTGGTATGTAGTCGCACTGATGGCCTCCGTGGCGTTATTTGCCTGTCGAAAATCAGATGACTATAAAAAATACATGGCTGGCGGTGAGATTGTCTATCCAGCGAAAGCGGACTCCATAAACGTTCATCCAGGAGATAGCCGGATCATGCTTTCATGGATTAGAACCGATCCGCGGGTTACGCATTACCAGGTGTATTGGAACCTCGGCACGGACTCTATCCGCGTGGAGGTGCCGATGAACGGCAGTGAAGATGGTGTGGATACCGTGGAAGCCTGGATTGAGGGCCTGGAAGAAGTAGAGTATGAATTTGACGTTGTTTCGTTTGATGAAGATGGGAACCAATCGGTAAAAAGCTCGGTTGCGGGGAGGGTCTACGGAGATAACTATGCAGGAACGTTACTGAACCGAGGTATACAATCCATTCAGGTTTCGCCATTGGAATCAACGGCACAGATCAGCTGGTTCGCGGCGGATAGTACGGACATTGCGGTTGAGGTTACGTATACCGATGTGGAAAATAATAGTAGAAAGGTAATCCTACCCAATACAGGTAAGCCCGATACGGTTACTCGCTATAAACCGGGAACGGACTTCTCTTATCGAACCCTGTTCCTTCCCGACTCGTTGGCAGTCGATACGTTTTATGCATCTTCGGTGGAAATAGCTGCGCCACCGGTTACCTACCCCGATCTCGACAACGCGAAATTCCGTGCTTATACATTACCGGGGGACGCACCGAGTGCATACGGGTGGGAGTTGCCGTATGCCTGGGACGGCACCGCGGCCGAGGGGCGCGGTTTCCATACGCCAGAGCTCGGATACCCTGTGCAGTTCTCTATCGATTTGGGAACGTTGGCTGTTTTACATCAGATGAAGCTTTGGCAACGCGAAGTGGACAATGCCTATTTTAATGAAGGTAATCCGAAAAAGTTTGAAATTTGGGGATCGCAAGATCCGAGTAGTGATGGAAGTGACAATGGATGGGTGAAACTAGGGGAGTTTCAATCCGTAAAGCCGTCGGGCCTACCGCTTGGTGAACTTAGCGATGAGGATATCGCAGTAGCATCAACAGGGGAGACTTTTTATTTTGACGATCCAACCACGGCTGTGCGCTATATTCGGTTTCGAATTCTGGAGGTTTGGAAGCCGGATAGACCAAGTGCACACGTTATGGAATTAAGTTTTGCCGGTGAGGTAATCAATGAATAGTCATTGGAGGCGTTTTATCACCACTTTATATAGTCAAGAATCATGAAGAAAATTGGGTTTGTATTGATTTGCCAAATGGTATGTCTTCAGGGTATGCAGGCACAATCCATTATTAATAAAAACGATTTCACCTTTCTGGAAGGGTTAACCCAAGCGGTGTTGGATAGTTCACGCATTTATCCCGGCCAAGAACTGGTTGCCCCCTATGGAGCAAACAATACCGAGGGCGTATTGATCCGGCCCGGCGGACGCGAAACGTACCCATCATTCTGGATTCGCGATCACGCCATGACACTCGAAACAGGGCTCGTAGGCCAGGAAGAGCAGAAACACATGCTATTGCTTACGGCTGCCACCCAGTGCGACCAAACCTGGATAACCAAGCGAGGTAGCATGGTCCCTTTTGGGGCCATCGCAGACCATGTACGTGTAGACGATTTGTTGCCTATTTATTTTCCGGGAACCTATGACTACGACGAACAGGGGGGAGCGGACTTCGGCATGGTTCCGCCGTACTGCGATCAATATTACTTTATCCATATGGCTCACTATTATATTAACGACGCCAACGATATCGATATGCTAAAGAAGGAAATCAATGGTACGTCTTTGATAGATCGCTTGGAGATCGCGTTTAAAGTGCCGCCCTCCCGACAGGACAACCACATTGTCTATACGAATGACGCGTTTAGGGGAGTCGATTTCGGTTTTAGGGATGCCATCTACATCACGGGGTACCTGAGCTACTCTTCCATCCTTAAGTATCGCGCGGCGCTACAGTTGTCGGCATTATTCGAACAACTCGGAAACGACAGCAAAGCCGAAACCTATCGCGGTATTGCAGCGAAAATTAAAGTGGCATTGCCTGCTGTTTTTGCCGATAAAAACGGGATGATAAAAGCCTCAACAGCCACCGGGAGCCACCCTGACGTGTGGGCCACCGCACTAGCTGTTTACTTGGGGTTATTAGAAGGAGACCATGCAGTTAAGGCTGCTGAGCATTTGGCTAAAGCCTATGTAGATGGCACGCTATCCTATAAAGGGAATGTCCGGCATATCATTGATGGAGAAGGTTTTAATGGTACCCCTTATTGGGAAAAGGGGATTGTGCCCCCCAACCAATTCCAGAACGGGGCATACTGGGGTACGCCCACGGGATGGGTGGCCTATACCATTGCCCAATCCGATAACGATTTGGCGGCCCAGCTCATTAAAGAATATATCAGCGAACTACGCGAAAGCGATTTCCGACAAGGCAGCGATTTCAACGGTCCCTGGGAGTGTTTTTACCCGCCCAACTACACGCGGGGCCCGGTATATTTAACCACTGTAAGCGCACCCTACATCGTGCTGAAATCAATGCGTCAATAGGTAAATCATTATACGTTCCTTATTTTATGCGTTTTATTGTTTCGTTTCTCGCTTTTTTAGGCCCCGTGGTCTGCTTCGGTCAAGCCAGCTCTCCAACGAGTATCCTCTACAATCAAGTGCTGTCGGAAAACCGCGACTATCCCGAGCTTTTGGGAACGAATCTGACGTATACCGACGATGGATTGCACTTACGTGAGAACGACCAATTGGTGAAGTTAAACAAGTACTTTGCCTTGGGGCGGAGGTTGATACGCTACCATGTCCGGTTGTCGGCCGATGCTGAGATGGTTTTCAGCAGTAACGAGGGGGACTTCAGTGCCCAGGTAGATATGGGTAGCAAGCGAATAGGTATAGCAACTACCCCAGCCCTTTACAAACAGGTTGATTTTTTGGACGCCTCCCATGAGTACTTAGTTGAGATTCATCGGGATTATCAGACATCCGGTATTCGGATTGTTGATTTATTCACTGGCCAATCGGCCGAATTATTTGCTACCATGGATGGTGGCGGTGGCGTTGGGCGGGGTATGGTGCAGTCAGGCTTTTACGTCGGGCTGCAGCATGATTATTATTGCTTCGGTCTAAAAAAGGGATCAGACGCCTGGGTTAAACAGCTCATTGTTGAATCGAAGGAAACGGATTTGACCTTGTTGATTTATGGTGATTCCATAACGGAGCCAGAAGGTTATTTTCCGACAGAAGATTTTCACCAATCTTGGACACAGCTGATCATCAATCGTGTGCAGGGGAAGGCGATGTCTAGTGGGCGGGGAGGAACGACCATCCACCAGCTGCTTGACCGTATTAAAAACGAATTGCCATACATAAAAGCGAAATATGTGATGGTAACCATCGGTACAAATGGTGGTAATACGGAAGAAAACCTAAGCGAACTGGTAGCGTACATAAAAAGTCAAGGCGCGATCCCGATTCTGAATAATATCCCAGCCAATGAAAGCAATACCCATATTGACGCAAATGTGATGATAGAAAAGATCAGGCAGAAATATGGAATTAAGGGATGCAGGTTTGATCTGGCTACCTCCGCTGATCATGACGGTAAAGATGTTGATCAGACCACGATGTACTTCGAAGACTACGATTGGGGTAAAATATACCATCATCCCAATGTAAAGGGGTCTAAATTGATGTTCTTGAGAACATTAATCGATGTGCCGGAAATCTATAAGTAACAAAATTCACAAGTTCGATAACCGCTCATTCCGACTTAATAATTACGACGATGTATTCTAATCTTTATAAATTCGTAGCCTCCATTGGCTACTTTGTTTTCTTTTCCACCAGCCTCTTTGCTAATCCTATTTCAGTTGCATCCCTTACCTGTGAGTACCGGGTCAATCCGCTCGGCATCGATGTGACCAATCCGCGGTTTAGCTGGATACTGTCTTCGGATGAAAGGGGTCAGCGGCAGACGGCTTACGAACTTATTGTCTCCACAGATATGCGGAAGATCAGGAAAGGAATAGGTGGCACGTGGTCGGCCGGAAAGGTCGACACCGATCAGAGTATCCATGTGGTGTATGAAGGGGAGCCACTGGAACCGTTTACCCGGTACTTCTGGCGCGTGCGTGTTTATGATAAAGACGGCGGCGTTTCTCGGTGGTCCGAAATCAATTGGTTTGAGACGGCTGCCTTGACGAGTGGCGATTGGCAAGGGGATTGGATAACCGATGGCCGTTCGCCGTTCGCTCAAGATGCTGATTTTTACCAGGATGATCGTAACCCATTATTTCGCAAATCGTTTGATGCGAAGAAGCGCATTGCATCGGCACGGATGTATATCAGTGGGTTGGGCTATTACGAGGCGTATCTGAATGGCGAGAAAGTCGGTGATCGCCTACTGGAGCCGGGATGGACTGCTTATGATGAACAGGTGCTATATTCGGTGTATGATGTTACCGATCAATTACGAAGAGGTGCAAATAGCGTAGGCGTGATGTTAGGTAACGGTTGGTATAACCCGCTTCCACTCCGTTTCTGGGGGGTGTACAACTGGCGGGATGCACTAGCCACCGGGCGCCCGAAAGTCAAGGCCATGATTCGAATGGAATATAAGGATGGTTCGGTTGATGTAATTGACACCGATCATACCTGGCAAACGGCGCCGGGACCCATTGTACGAAATAGCATCTATTTGGGCGAACACCATGACGCAAGGCTGGAAGACCCGAACTGGTGTACGGTAGAAGGAAGTTTAGCGGGGTGGACAGGCGCTACCGTAGTTGACGGGCCTAAGGGGGTGATGACGGTGCAGCAACAACCACCGGTTCGTATAACGAAAGTGGTGAAACCGATCGAAGTGAATGAGGTAGAGCCGGGCGTGTTTGTATACGACATGGGGCAGAATTTTGCGGGGGTAGCCCGTATTCGTGTAAAAGGGCCCGCAGGTACCAAGATTACCCTACGGTATGGCGAAGATCGGTATCCCGACGGGCACGTGAACCTGATGACTACGGTGGCCGGCCAGATTAAGGCCGGTAATGGTGGGCCCGGCGCACCGGAGATTGCATGGCAAGAAGATAGTTACATCCTTAAAGGAGGAGAAGTGGAAGTGTGGGCGCCGAAGTTTACCTTTCACGGGTTCCGATACGTGGAGGTGAGCGGATGGCCGGGCCAACCAACGCTGGACGATATTGAAGGGTTACGCATGAGTGCGGATTTGGAAAAGGCGGGTTATTTCTCTTCTTCAAACGATTTATTTAATAAATTGGATAACGTCATCCAGTGGACATTCTTAAGCAATGTGTTCAGCGTCCTGTCCGATTGTCCGGCACGTGAGAAATTAGCGTATGGCGGTGATATATTATGTGGTGCGGAGACATTTATGTTCAATTATGATATGAGTCAGTTTTACACCAAGACGATACGAGATCATGCCAATGACCAACGCCCTTTAGGGGGCATTACCGAAACTGCCCCGTTTGTTGGGATTGCCGATGATGGCCCCGGGGATGGGTCCGGACCACTGGGGTATCAAGCGGGATACCCGTACCTTATCAAAAAAATGTATGATTTTTATGGCGACAAGCGGGTTATCGAGCAATACTATGCGTCGCTACAAAAGCAAATCGAATTCCTCAATGCCCGTACTTCTAATAACTTGTTTAGCACGGATCTCGGTGACCATGAGTCGTTGGAACCCAAGAATAAGCCGTTGACCGCTTCTATTTTCTATCACCTTCACGCGAAACTGATGGCCGAATTTGCCGGGATTCTCGGGCGATCGGGCGACGAACGGAAATACACCGCGTTAGCGGCTCGAATCGAGAAGGCGATTTCCGCTGAGTTTGTAAACAAACAGAGTGGTATCGTTGGTAGCGGAACACAGTCCGACCAGTTGTTTGCTTTATGGGGTAGGGTAGTTGATGATGCGGATATCGAGCGGGTGTATCAGCTGCTTAATGCCGCTTTTGATGAGAAAGATTGGCATGTATCGACAGGTATTTTTGGTACGAAAATGATGTTTGATGTTTTCCGCGAAAGAGATGATAATGAACTGGCGTATCGCGTAGCAAACCAACGTACATTCCCCGGATGGGGCCATATGGTCGAGAATGGCGCGACAACGATTTGGGAAACATGGAAATACTCCGACAATACGTACTCCCAAAACCATCCGATGTTCGGATCCATTGGCGAATGGTTCTATCGGTCGTTACTGGGCATCAACGAGGCCGCACCCGGTTTTAAGCGCATAAAAATCAAGCCACAACCTGCGGGCGACTTACGCCATGCCGAAGGCGAATTTAAATCGGTTCATGGTACCATCGGCAGTTCATGGCGCATTGCGGAAAACGGATTCGAATTGGATGTCGACATACCGGTAAATACCCAAGCCGAAATCTGGATTCCACGTGCCTATGGTACGGTGATGAGTGAGGGTGGGAAAGCGTTGGATCAGGCTGAAGGAATCACCCGCCTGCGAGATGACGAGGACTATACCGTGGTGCTAACCGGTTCGGGGCATTATCGGTTTAAGACCGCTAAATGAGCGCATTCATTTCCTTCGTATAATACTCCCCAGGACGTTTGAGTTCCGGCTGTGCCAAGTAATTCTCGGTAATCGATGCCAGGAAAAGCTGGATTGATAAATTAATTAAATTTTTTTCGCTGCCCGTGTAGCGTTCCCCGCGCTGCCTCCGTTTATCTTTCGATAACGCCGCCTGCCTTTGCCTATCACTGAACATCAGAATAATGGGGGCGCGGCTACATATTTTTAACCACTAAACAAGATTAAAATCGAATGACCACTCAACGCACCCTGATTCCTGGATTAATCGTCCTATTAATTGCACTTTCCTTTTCTACTCAAGCTCAAACGATCGTTGGCCTACGCGCGGGTGTCCATTTCTCGAGTGTCAGTTTCACTGATGCAGGCGGCGAGCATGAACATACCGGGATAATACCGCGTGTGCAGGCTGGCCTCACGGTTGATATTCCCCTGGCAATGGGATTATACCTGCAGCCAGCAGCCATGTACGTCGGTAAAGGGTTCAAACAAGACGGCGGTTGGCTGGCGGATGCCGATAATGAATTCCAAGCGGCGGTATCTTATGTCGAAGTACCGCTCAATCTGATTTACAAGCTATGGATAGGTGCGGGAAACCTCGTGGTGGGGGCCGGCCCATACGTAGGGTACGGGATTGGTGGCACGTGGGAGGCTGAGGGGAACGTGGCCATTGGCGATGTTGTACTCGCCGAAAGCCGTGGCGACGTCATTTTTAAGAACGATGTGGCAGATGGTGAATATGGCAGTTATCTCTACGGAAAGCCTTGGGACTACGGTGCGAACGTGGTGGTAGGCTACCAGTTTTCACCAAAACTGACGCTCCAACTCCAAGGTCAGTTTGGTATCGCTAACCTGATGCCGGAGGTAGATGGTAAAGAACCCGACGGTAGCATACGTAACAATGGGTATGGCCTCACTATCGGGTATGGGTTTTAGGGCCTATTGGTAGATAAAAAAGATCTCCGGACATTGCTGGCCGGAGATTTTTTATTTAACGAGCTGCCGCTCGCTCTTTTTCAAATAATGCGCGCATCTCCGCTAAGGTCTCCGCGTATGCGGGGTCCTCAGCTACATTGACACGCTCTTCAGGATCATTTGCAAAATCGTAGAGCGCCTCGTAATCGTGCTCGGGGTATTTCATGTACCGGGTTGTTTTCGTAACCACGCCTTCCACTTTTGGCAATCGCGGCGTATCGAAAACCGTATGTTCATAGAAGAACGCATCACGTCCGTCGATTTTGCCACCAGCGAGATCCATCAGGTCAATACCCTGCATCCGCGACGGCACCGGTATTCCGGCCATGTTCAAAATGGTGGGTGCCACATCGATATTCAATGCCATAGACTGACTTTCGACATCGTGCAGTGCGTCTTTGCGGGGGTCATAAATAATCAACGGAACGTGGATACCGACATCAAAACCGTACCATTTCCCCATAATACCGTGCTCGCCGAGGGAAACGCCGTGGTCGCTCGTATAGACAATGATCGTGTTGTCGGCAACACCCATCGAGGCCAGCTTCTCCCGGATCCTTCCAACGGCTTCATCCAAGCCAGTTACCAACCGGTAATAATCTTTTGCATTCTGCTGGAAAAGCTCGTCAGACGAAAAGAAACCGTGCCACCGTTCGCGAGCGATGTTCTCATCGGTGCGGAAGAAATCGGGGAACGCCTCCCAGTAACGTTCGTCGGCTGTTTCGGGTCGCGGAATAGTTACATTGTTGTACAGTACCTGATGCCTTTCCGGCACGAGGTAGTGGGCAGGGACATCAGCCTTCGGGTCAATCTCATGGGCTGCGCTGAAACCTAAATACAGATGAAAGGGTTTGTCGTCCGATTGCTTCTCTAACCAAGCTTCGGCTTTACGGACGATATTATCCGTATTATGAACCCCGTTGGCCATCCATGGGATACCCGATTCAAAATAATCGTAGTAGCCGCTAGGCGCCACATTACCTACACCATACGAGCCGATAGATGCGGTACTATAGCCGTTTGCCCGAAGCAAAACGGGAAAGGTCTCCAACATCGCCTGGTGGGTGAAGCTGGTCGTAAAGTCATTAATGCCATGACGGGCGCGGTGCTGACCCGACAATAAACTGGCGCGGCTTACCGAGCAGATGGCCGTAGTAACGTAGGCATGGTCAAACATCACGCCCGACTGGGCCAGCTGGTCCAAATTCGGCGTGATGACAAACGGATTGCCCGCAACACCGAGGGCATCGCCTCGGTGACTGTCAACGACGATAAAAATAATATTTGGCTTAGACGCCGACGGTGGTGGGGTAGGGGTCTTGGGTTCCGCCGGCTTGGAGCAGGCCAATTGCGATAGCGATAAAAATAAGAAGATAAGTAATCTCATGATCCATCAAATTTTAGTAACCTGGGTTCGGTTCAAGTTGGTTAATCAATTCTTGCTCTGCCGGAATGGGGGCGAGAAGGTGGTAAGGCTGGATGTCCTTTCCTTGGGCACGCAATACCTCGATGGCACGTTCTGTGCGCAACAAATCGTGCCAACGCTGATTTTCAAAGCAGAATTCGACCTGCCGCTCCCGTTCAATCAACGATGTTAGCTGGGCTTTGCTCAGGCCCGAAATGTCATCCATCAATCCGGCGCGGTGCCGTACTTGTTCAACAAACGGTATCGCGTCTGCGGTGCGGTTAAGCGCATTTAAGACTTCAGCATACATCAGCAACACATCCGAATAGCGGAGAACCGGGAAGTTATCACCGCTCCACCCCAGGGTAGCACTCTGCGGACCCTTGTACTTGGCACAGTAAAAAAACTCGTCTTCTATGCCGTTCAAATCGGGCCCAACCCACTTACCGATGGATACATCATACCGTTTATCACCTTCTTCAAATGCATTCAGTAGTTCGGGGGTGGGCCGTATCGAACTGCCTACGGGTAGGGCAACGTTCGGACGCCCGGTAACCTCGCCGGCCGAAGTGGCGGGCGCATTGAAAAAGATAAACGTATTGGCCAATGCACCTGCACTTTCCGCATACTGGATAGCAAATAGCGTCTCGTAGTAATCCTTGTTTGTGGGGTCGAATACATCCGCATAGTCGGATAGCAATCCATGACGACCGGATTGGATAACGGCCAGCAAATGTTGTTCTGCAGCATCGTAATTTTTGGTCGTTAGATAAACCTTACCCAATAAGGCTTGGGCTGCACCCACGTTTGCCCGGCCCAGTTCTTCGGTGTCGCCGATATTACCAAGGTTTTCGATGGCGGTTTCGAGGTCCGAAACGATCTGTGCATAAACGGCATCAACGGGTGAGCGCTTGATGCCTACAGCCTCTTGGCCGGTGATTTCTTTGGTAACCAAGGGTACACCGCCGAACTGGCGCACCAGATCGAAATAGTATAACGCCCGCAAAAAGTACACTTCGCCCAATGACCGGTTCTTTAAGTTCGGCGTTGACCAAGCGTGGTCGATAGATTCCAGTGCCTGGATAGCGATGTTGCAGTTGTATATTCCGGTATACGAGTTGCTCCAGAAACTTTCGTGCCTGATACTAGCTGAACTTAGCTTAAAATTGTCACTTCGGCTCTGTTCGATGTTGGTATTCAATGCCTGGGTGGTCATGTTATCGGATTTGACCTCGTTGACATCCCAGTTTACGACTTTGCCTAGGTTGCGTAGTGGAATATAACTTGCATTGACCAATAAAACGAACTCTTCGTCCGATTGGTAAAAATTAGACTCGTTGAGACCGGTCTCCGGGTAGAGGTCTAGAAAACTATTGGAACAGGAGACCGACAACAACGCAACGATGAGTATGATGGAATGAATTTTCATGATTTCAGAGATTAGAATTTAACATTTAGGCCAGCGGTGATGACACGGGGAATCGGATAGGCGTTAAAGTCAAAACCCGGCGAGAGCGTATTGTCCACGTTTGATGCCTGCCCCTCTGGGTTGGCTCCTTTGTATTTCGTGAACGTCGCCAGGTTCTGGGCACTTACATACACCCGGAAACGCTTAAACACATCCGACCCGTTGAATAATCCGGTAGGTAAAGTGTAGCCGAGCGCAAGGTTCGTGATCCGTAGGTAAGATGCATCTTCCAGCCATAACGTATTGACTCGGTGAACGATCTGTGGGCCGGCGGCGTGCATGCCATCGCCGGGGTTTTCCGGCCCGCGCCAACGGTCGACCCATTCTTTCCCGATATTGAATAATCCTTGGAGGTTGTCGGTTGTCTGCCGCACACCATTCATGATGTACCCACCCTGGCGCCCGCTTAAAGCAACCGAGAAATCAAAATTACGGTAAGTTACCGTGCTGTAGAATCCAGCGGTAAAATCAGGGTGTGGGCTACCCAATGAGGTGTAGTCCAGTATTTCTGCCACCGAGCCATCGCCATTTATATCACGATATTTGGGCCAACCGGCAGTCGCGCCGGGGTATTTCGGAACGTCGGGATTGTCGATGTCGGCTTGCGAATAAACGCCCTCCAGTATGAAACCATAGAACATGCCGATCGGGTCCCCGACCGCGGAGTAGTTTGAGGCCCGCCCGTCTACGCTGCCCGATAGAATGGGGTCATTGTTTTCGTTAGTAGATATGATCTTGTTGCGATTGAATGCGATGTTGAAGCCTACATCCCACGTAAATGCACCGCGATATGGACTGGCATCGATAGCCAACTCGATGCCTTTGTTTTCCACGGTTCCCTTGTTTACCAACTGCGTGGAGAATCCGGTGATGGTGGGGATATAGTCGTTAAGTAGCATCCGTACGCTCCGGCGACGATAGAGATCGGCGGTAAAAGCGATCCGGTTGTCCAGTATATTCAAATCCAGTCCGGCGTCTATTTGTTCCGACTCCTCCCACCCTAAATACGGATTGGAAAGGCTAACCGTAGCGGCAGATACCGTTCGGTTATTGAAAACATATTGGGTGGCGTTTACCGATGAGAGGTGCGAGTAGTTGCCGATGTTGTTGTTGCCACTGCGCCCATAAGATGCCCGTAGTTTCAGTTGGTCTATGGCACTTACGTCGTTGAGGAATGCTTCTTCCGACATCCGCCAGGCAACGGCTGCCGACGGAAATAAAGCGAAGCGGTTGTTCGTGCCAAACCGCGATGAGCCGTCGCTACGAAGCGTGGCGGTAAACAGGTATCGGTCGTTGTACGTATAGTTTAGTCGACCCAAGTAAGAAATCATGCTCCATTCGCTGATGCCTTCGTCCCAAGAGGTGATGCCGGGAGCGGCATTGATGGTCTCGATAAGGTCATTGGCAAAGGGGCCGGCATTGACGATCAGCGATCGGTCCCTGTTTTTTTGTGTAGTGTACCCCAATAAGCCAGAAAAGGCATGATCGCCAAAGGTCTCTTGGTAGGTGAGGGTGTTTTCTACCAGCCAGTTGAATCCTACCCTACGTACGCGACCTGCAGAAGCCGATTCCGGGCGTGGCGCCGCATTGGGCGAGCCGACCGTGCTCGGTCTAAAGGTATTGGTATTGGTGGTACTGTATATCGTACTCAAGGCGGTGCGGAATTGCAGTCCCGGAATAATGTCCCATTGGAAGGCGACATTCCCGAGGTTACGAAGCTCGTTATACCGGTGGCTGGTTTCTTCCAACATAAATAGCGGATTGGGGAAGCTCCATGGGTTAGACGCATACACATTCGCCGGCATTTGGATATAGGGAATGAGATTCCCTGCCTCGTCATAAGGCTCCATGTTGGGGGGTGCCCAAAGTGCAATACTCATGGCCTCACTGCGGCTCGAACCACTCGCGATGCGATCTTGGTCTACATACGAGGGGCGTAGCGACGCTTCGATTTGTATCTTATCATTAAACTGATAGGTGTAATTGAAATTTGTGGAGAACCGCTTGAACCCCGAGTTGTAAACAACGCCTTCCTGATCGTAATAACCGAAGCCGAGGTAAAATCTCGAGCGGTCCATCGATTTTTGTAAATCAACCGAGTAATTCTGTACAATGGCGTCCCGCAGGATAAGGTCGTACCAATTGGTGCCCTCACCGATGTGCTCCACGTCTTGATAAATTGCAGGATAGTCGGACTCAACCGGTTCGCGGTCCAGCCGTTGGCGTACACCTGCCGCGATACGATCCCGCTGGTAGATGGCAAAGTCTTGTGCATTCATCATCTCAGGTCGCCCTTGCTGCGGAACCTGATTGATACCTACATAAGAAGAGACATTGATCTCATTCGTTTCTTTTCCTGCGTTTTTGGTGGTAATTAGAATCACACCATTGGCACCACGGGAGCCATAGATGGCGGTAGATGATGCGTCTTTCAATACCGATATATTTTCAATATCTGCCGGATTGATAAACGAAAGCGGGTTGAGAATCAAGTTGGACGACGATGAATAAGGCATGCCGTCAATGACATACAGGGGCTCGTTGCCGGCACCCAATGAGCCCGCGCCACGGATTCGAATGGAGGTGCCAACCCCGGGGGCACCAGATCCCTGTTGGATTTGTACGCCCGCAATCCGGCCAACCAATTGCTGGTCGATCGAGGTAACCGGCTGGTCGCCGAGCTCTTCTGCCGAAATATCGGTAACGGAACCCGTCAGGTCACTGCGTTTCATGGTGCCGTAACCGATAACGACCACCTCACTCAGGTCGCTCATTGTCGCTTTCAAAGTGACGTTAACCGAAGTTCGGCTGCCGATGGTTTGCTCGCCGGATTCAAACCCTACAATGGAAAAAGAAAGGGTGGTGCCTCCACTGGGAACCGTAAGGGTATACTGGCCATCGGTGTCGGTGGTGGTCGCCGTTGATGTGCCTTTCACGCGAACGGTAACCCCAGCGAGTGGCTTCCCTTCTTCGTCGGTAACCCGTCCGACCACGGTATTTTGGGATGTTTGTAACGATGTTGGGTTAGTACGGGTAGTCGAGGGGTTGCTTTCGGCGCGAGCAATGATAATGGTACGGTCTTCAATATACCAGTCGAGGTTTTTCTCAGCCAATATGGCGGTCATCGCCTCGGCTAGCTCGGCTTGTTTCACATCAACACTTATCCGTGTTTGGGCAATCTGATCGCCTAGGAAAAAAAATGAATACCCTTGCTGGTCCTGAATGGTGTTCATGACTTCCTGGAGGGGCATGCTGCGCGCCGTCAAGGTAATTTTCTGAGCCTTGCTCTCGGCCGTAGCTTGCAGCACGAATACCAGTGTAATAAAAACGGTTAGCTTCATAATCAAAATGAACCGGTATTTGATGAGATGAATATCGCTCATCACAAGTTGTGAAAAACTCATATATTTGTATGTTTGGATAATAAAATTGGTTAACTCCACGTAGCAATACGCTGGCATTACGATGTCCAGACATTATCCGGGTGGTGTTGTGAGCATCATCCGGTTTTTTATTGCACTATTTCTGTGATTATTCTGGTACGGTCTTTTCCATAATTTTCAATTTAATGATGACTATTTCGGTTACTTAATCGCTTTGGTTATGTTTTTGTTTTACCACCGATGATGAGCTGATATCTTTCGTCTTGCGGAACAACCTGAAAGACCAAGCCCGCCTTTTCCAGTATTTTCAAGATAGCACCCAATGATTTATTACGTTCGAGTTTACCATAGAATTGTACGTTGGGTACATGGTGTGGATAAACCACCTCGATGTTATACCACCGGCCCAGCTGCGCAAAAGCACTTTCTGGCGAATCGCCATCGAAATAAAAGAACCCATCTTTCCAAGCGGTAAAAGGGGCCGTATCCACGGTTTCGACATGGCCGGATGAGCCGTCGACCACCGCTTGCTGTCCAGGCGACAAATGAAGTGGACGGATGGCAGGGTCGCCGTAACTGACGGTCACATTTCCATCAACTAGTGTGGTGCGTACCAAGGGTTCTTCCGGATAGGCACTGAGATTGAATTCCGTGCCGAGCACTTCGATGGTCTGCCGTTGATTAATGATTTTAAAAGGCCTGTCGCTATCGTGTGCAACCACGAAGTAGCCTTCACCTTCGAACTCAACGACGCGTTCTTCTGCCGAAAATTTGGCTGGATATCGCAATGTAGAGGCTGCATTGAGCCATATCATGGTGCCATCAGAGAGGGTAACTTGGTATTGGCCGCCATGGGGGACCGAAATAACCATTGGCGACAGCTTGCCTCGCGATGCATCGTCCGCTGAAGCGGAAAGCACAGCACTACCGTCGGTGTATTTTAACGTATCGCCCACCAATATGCCGCGTTGCCATTCATCCAGTACAACGGTTTGGCCGCCGGGGAGGGTCAACTCGGCCCGGTTTCCACCGGGTTGGATGTCAGCGGTTTGAGATATCGTCGGTGCTGTCCCATCCGATGGGCCCATCCGAAGATCGAACATCAACCAAGCGGTAACGATCAGCGGCAAGACGATGGCTGCAGCAACATATCGTAACCATCGGCGACTCAGTTTCTTTACGGGCATGGACGTTTTGGCCCGTACAGCCTGCTCCATCCTGTCGAAGCGCGTTGTGCCGTTTTCACCACCCCAGAGCTCGTCGAACGCTTTTGTATCGGCGATCACAGCTTCCTGATCGAGGAACTGGTCAAGCAATTTCCGGTTCGCAGGGTCTGCTGCGGTCCAGGTCTCCAACCGATTTATTTCTTCGGGGGTGATGTTCTCCTGAAGCATTTTTAAGATCAATGAAGATATGTCTTCAGACAAGGGCATGTGATTGGTTTTTTACCTGTGTATAAATAGATACAAGAAAGCGGCGGAAACCTGTCGATAAAAAATAAATTTTTTATCGACGGCTAATCATCGGGCTTTTGTGCTTAAAAATCGACCGCAGCGCTTGGGTAGCTCTTGACCGGGCAAGGAACACGGCATTGGTAGAAATTCCCAATGCCTCACAGATTTCGTCGGTCGTGAAACCTTCGAAATAACTGAGGCGAAAAACGGCGGCTTGTTGTGGTGGGAGCCGCTCCAGCTCCGCATGTATATGCGTAATCGTTTCCGCATGAATCATTTTAGTGAGTACATCGTTATCCGAAAGCGGGAGGTTTTCCGAAAGCTCCTCAGCGTTGGCTTGGTGCCTTGTATAAGAAGTCTTTAAGTGGTTAATGCAAGCATTGCGTGTTGCTAGATAGAGAAAAGCTTTTACATGTTCCGTAGATTCGAACTGCTCGCGTCTATTCCATACGTTAACGAAGGCATCTTGGACAATTTCTTCGGCAACAGTAGTATCTTTAACGATATTTTGCGCAAAATACGTCAATGTCCGCATGTGCAGCTCCATGAAATGCCGCAGGCCATGTTGATGACCCTTCTTTAATAAATGTAGATAATCATAATCTTGGGTATTCATCGCTTGCGAATATATCACAAAGCAGGCGGAAAGAGGGTTGTCTCCCCATGCTTATCCACTTTTTAACAAAAAGATAATACCTGATATTCCGTACCGTTGAATACAACCTGCTCGCCGGCTTGCATACCCATAAGCCGTTGGCCCAACGGTGACACGGCTGAAATAACCCAGTACGACACATTGCCAATCTGCAATTGCCCCATGCTGATGGCGATAAAAAAGATGCCACGGTTTGTGGTAACCAAACTTCCTAGCCTTACAGGTCCCTGGTCCATACGCATATCTATATTAACGAGCACGTGCTCCATGCGTTTCGCATCCGCCAATAACTGATGATGTCGTTTCAATTCCTGTTGCATCATCTCGCGCGTGGTCTCAAATTTGTCGCCAGCGCTGCTTTTGGTGTCGTCTTGTGCTGCGTCGTTTGCCGAAGCGATGGCTTGCTGCGCATTTGCGATGCGTTGGTTCACGTAACCCTTGCACGCCGCCAGTAGAGCCGTCTTCGTGGTTTCAGGTGCTGTTGCTTTATCCATATATGTATCTTCCTTATCGAGGGTTTCCATTTTTTGCAATGCGGGGTGAATATCGATAAAATGTTTGGGACATCACAACCCCTGCCGTTTATACAATACTTGAAAATTTTAAGAATTTTTAATGAAATAAAATTTCTAGTTACCAAAATATAATATACATTTGTATGTAACAAGCCGGTGACAGCCAAACTAAACGATCGTAGAACGTGGTCACCTGCCGATTAAAACTAGAAACTAAACGAGTATGGAGAGAAACAGACACTTTACAAGCCTTTCATTGCGAAGGCACCTACTAGTAACCCATTTAGGAATTAACGATTTTTTAGACGATTAGCAACCGAAGCGCCTCTTGCCAATTTTTGTATGTGAATAAGAGGTAGCGCGAGTTCAATCGAAAATCAGGCATACGCTTTCGTACGGTGGTACGGTGGTGCTATGCGTAAAATGATGTTATTGTTTGTACGATGTTGCAAGCAAACCAAGAGTGTATTCGCTTTTTTAAAAACCATTAAAATGCCATGAGAATTATTGGAATTTTGTTTTTACTACTATTGCATGGAGTAAGCCAGGCCCAAACCAAGCAGGTTTCCGGGGTTGTGAAAGACGCCACAGACGGAGCCACGTTGGCGGGGGTCAGTTTATCCGTGCAAGGGAAGCCCCTTGCTACGCAGACCGATGCGAACGGGGAGTTTTCAATTGAAGCGGCCATCGGCGATACGCTGGTGTTCTCGTTTGTGGGTAAACTGCCTGCAAAAGAGGCCGTAGGTGATCGTAACGTATTGGAAATCCTGTTATACGACGACGAGAGCCAATTGGATGAAGTTACCGTGGTGGCTTTCGGTACCCAAAAGAAGACCAGTGTCGTCGGGTCGATTACCACCGTACGGGCCGCGGACCTGCGGGTGCCGTCTTCCAACCTGACCAGCTCATTCGCCGGCCGTATTCCGGGGATGGTGTCGTTCCAAACCACGGGCGAACCGGGCGCAGATAATGCGCAGTTCTTTATCCGGGGGGTTACCACGTTTGGTTACCAAACATCGCCACTTATCTTGATTGATGGATTCGAAGCATCGACGGATGCCTTGGCGCGGCTCAGGCCAGATGATATCGAAAGCTTTTCCATCCTGAAGGATGCGTCGGCCACCGTACTTTACGGCGCCCGCGGGGCGAATGGTATCATTATGATCACCACGAAGTCGGGCCGCGAGGGGCCGGTGCAGGTGAACGCACGGATAGACTTCAACGTAACGACCCCGGTGCAGATGACCAAGTTGCTTGACGGGGTGGAGTATATGCAGCTTTATAACGAGGCGCGGATTACCCGCGACCCGCTATTAGGTGCCTACTACTCGCAACAAAAGATCCAGTCGACCATCGATAAGGAGAGCGCCATGTTGTTCCCTAATGTGGACTGGCAGGAAACGTTATTCAATAAGTCCACGAATAATACCAAGGCGAATGTTAATCTCTCGGGCGGCGGGCAAGTGGCCAATTACTATGTATCCGCCGGTTGGGAGAAAGAAACCGGACTGTTGAAAGTGGATAACCGCAATAATTTCAATAATAACATTGATATCAACCGGGCGTTCATCCGTTCGAACGTGATTTTCAAGCTCACACCGACGACGACACTAGATACCCGGATTCAAGGGCAGTTTGAGCGTTATACCGGGCCTTGGGCATCGGCAACGGATATTTTCTTTCAGGTTATGCAGAGTAATCCGGTCGATTTTCCGGCCGTATATGAACCCGATGCAGCCAACGAGTTTGCCGATCATACCCTTTTCGGTAACACCTGGGTCGGCGGCGGCATGAAAGCTAATCCTTATGCGTCGATGGTACGGGGGTATGAAGATCGCAATGAAAGTCGACTGACCACCCAAGCGACGTTGATGCAGGATCTGGACTTTGTCACCAAGGGATTAAAATTCCAGGGCCGTGTCTCGGCCAACATCTGGAGCCAGTACCAAAGCCGACGAACCTATAGTCCGTTTTTCTATTCGTTGCAAGACTACAACCAAGTGACGGGCGATTACACACTGTATTCACTGAATCCGAATTCAGGGTCGGTTTTCTTGGGTAATGTGGTGCCGGGACGGAATGCTGACGGCCATTACTATTTCGAAGGCCGGTTTAATTGGGATCGCGTATTCGGAAAACATACCGTCGGCTTGATGACCGTAGGTATGATGGAAGAGAAGCTGCTCACGTCCGGAAATAGCACGTCGATTTACGAAACGTTGCCCGAACGCAATATGGGTAACTCCGGGCGGGCTACCTACGACTATGACGACCGGTATTTCTTCGAATTTGCCTACGGGTATAACGGGTCGGAAAAATTTGATGGATCCAAGCGGTACGGTTTTTTCCCTTCGTTTGGTGGCGGCTGGCTGATTTCCAACGAGAAGTTCTTTGAGCCGGCAACGGATATCTTCAGTACGTTGAAGCTCCGTGCAACGTGGGGACTGGTCGGTAACGATGCCATCGCCAATCGTTCGGGGCGCTTCTTCTACCTGTCCGATATCGGTCTTCAGGGTGGAACAAATACGACAATTAATGGGTATCGCTGGGGGACCAATTTCATGAACGCCTATAGCGGATACTACATCAACCGGTACGCCAATGCCGATATTACCTGGGAGGTGTCTGAAAAATATAATCTGGGCCTCGAAATCGGTTTGTTCAACGAAGCGCTGAAAATCGAAGGCGACTTTTTCCGGGATGTTCGGAGCAACATCTATATGGTACGCCAGAATTTTCCATCGACAGCAGGTTTGGAGGCGAGCATCAGCGGAAACGTAGGTAAGGCATTGTCCCAGGGTTTCGACGGTTCCATCACGTACCAGCATTTCTTTAACAATGAGTTTTGGCTGAATGGACGTGCCAACTTTACCTATGCGACCAACGAATACCTGGAATTGGATGAACGCGATTATGCGGATAGGTACTTGAGCCGACTCGGACATAACATCAACCAACAATGGGGGTTGGTGGCCGAGCGGTTGTTTGTGGACGAAGCGGAAATCGCCAATTCACCCCGCCAGGATTTTGGCGAATACATGGCCGGCGATATCAAGTATAAGGATATCAACGGCGACGGCGTAGTGAACGGGAACGATCAGGTGCCGCTGGGTTTCCCCACGGTGCCGGAAATCCAATACGGCTTCGGCTTGTCGGCCGGTTACAAGCAGTTTGATTTCTCGTTCTTCTTCCAGGGCAACGATCGGGTGTCGTTTTTCATCAACCCGGGTGTAGGTGGCGGAAATGATAATGACGAGGGCATTGCGCCATTTGTCAACCGTCGGAATGCGTTGGAAGTGGTGGCACGGGATTACTGGACGGAAACCGATCCGAATGTGCACGCGTTCTGGCCCAGGTTGTCCACGGAACCGATTGATAATAATCTCCAGCAATCCTCTTGGTGGTTGCGCGACGGCTCGTTCCTGCGGTTAAAAAGTGTGGAATTGGGCTTCAGCCCCAAAGGGCTTGAGCGTATTGGTTTAGGCCCGGGCACGCGTATCTACGTGAGTTCGGAAAATCCGCTGGTGTTCAGCAGCTTTAAGCTGTGGGACCCCGAAATGGGTAGGCGCGGATTGCGTTATCCGCCAAACAGAAGGTTTAACATAGGAATTCAGTTGTCTCTATAATATAAATAAAGATGAAGACGTTTTTGAAAGTTGGGTTAGTGGTGTGTGCAACATTATTGTCGCAGTCTTGTTCCAAATATCTCGATGTGGTTCCAGACAACACCATGACCTTGGAAGATCTCTTTGATACCCGGGAAACCGCCTATGAAGCATTGGCGCGGGTATACAGTTACATCCCCCGGGTAGATGATACGCATTTAACCATGTGGTCGTTGGGCGATGAGTTTGTTGGCCGGCTGGATCTCAACACGGCGGTAGGCAACTTGCGGGCCATGCGCATCATGCGGGGCTTACAGAGTGCCACCAGCCCGCAGTTAGGCACCTGGTCGGGCACCGAAGGGGCGAAAAGCCTGTACGACGGCCTCCGCCAATGCGATGTGTTTCTACAGAACATCAACACCGTGCGGGATATGGGCGATTTGGAAAAAGCCGAATGGGCCGCGCAGGTGACCTTCCTGAAAGGGTATTATGCATTTTTACTGGTGCGGCAGTACGGGCCCATCGTGCTTCCAACCGAAATGGTGTCGCCTGAGTCCTCGAAAGAGGAACTCTTCTTGCCGCGCTCAAAGGTGGAAGATTGCTTCAATTATATCCTGACCCTGATGGATGAGGCCATCCCGGACCTTACCGAGCGGACCACCGAGAGCAACATGGGCCAGGTTGATCAGGTTGTAGCCAAGGCCATCAAGGCCCGGGTGTTGTTTTACCGCGCCAGCCCGTTCTTCAACGGCAACCAAGAGTATTTCGGCGATTTCGTGGATCACGACGGCCAGCCTTTCTTCCCGCTCGAATACGATAATGAAAAATGGAAACAGGCGCTCGACGCCATCAATGAATCCATTGCGCTTTGCGAGCAGAACGGCTTGGGGCTTTACCATTTTGAAAAAGAGCCGTTTATTTACGACCGTGAAGCCTTTGCGGCAAACGAGGAGAATATGCGTACGCTGTACGATCTGCGTATGGTGATCTGCGACCCGTGGAACAACGAGCTGGTATGGGGTTATTCTAACCACAATTACTACGGTCAGGGCGAGCTGGCCCACTCCACCAATATCCGCCTTCCCGAGGGTTACGGCGATGGCGTGGTGAATACCGCAGCCTATTCATGGCAATGGATGGCCGCTACGTATAAGATGGTGGAACGGTATTATACCCGCAACGGGTTGCCCCTCGACGAGGATTTGACCTACAACACGGCCTCCATGCACGAGCTTACCCAAACCCCGGGCTTGCTCGATCCGGAATATACCGAGTTGAACGGTATCATGCAGCCGGGGGCGGAGACCATTAATATGTACCTCAACCGCGAACCCCGCTTTTATGCGAATTTGGGGATCACGGGTGGGTTCTGGCGTGCGCACACCGTACGGATAAACACGATGATGTATAACGGTGCCGATGGGGGCTACAATTCGTCTACTCATGCCACGGATTTCCTGACGACGGGTATCGGTGTACAAAAACTGGTACACCCCGAATCACAGTCCAATGCATGGCAGCGGGTAATCCGTTATCCGTATCCACTGGTGCGCATGGCTGATCTGTACCTGATGAAAGCGGAAGCGTTGAACGAATACGGCAGCGCGCCGACTCAGGAGGTGTATGATGCCGTGAACTTGGTCCGTGAACGGGCCGGTATCCCCGATGTGGAAGAAGTTTGGTCGGATGCCAGCTTGGCGAAAACGGTCAACAAGCACCTGACGAAGGAGGGGATGCGCGACATCATTCTTCAGGAACGCGCGGTTGAGCTTGCTTTCGAAGGCCAGCATTTCTGGGATATGTGGCGGCACAAGCGGGCGGTAGCGGAATTTTCTTCGCCGGTTTGGGGATGGACCCATACCGGTACCACAGGTGAATCGTTCTTCCAGCTTGAAGTGAAGCAGGCCCGGCGGTTTACCATTACCGACTACCTGTGGCCCATTGATTTGAATGAATTGAACACAAATGGAAATCTGATCCAAAACCCAGGATGGTAACCATCCATAACATAAGGAGCATTATGAATAAGATAAAATATGTTGCAATGCTGGTGGCTACGCTGCTCATTATCGGGTCTTGCAAGGAGGAAAACCGATATGCCAGCCACGTTAACGATAGCGATGCGCCGGGTAAGATCACCATCGTTGATCAAAAACCATTGTACGGTGGCGCACGGTTTTTCTACGACCTGCCGACGGATGAAGACCTGCTTCAGGTAGAAGCGGTATACACGGCCGAAAATGGTAAGGAGTACACTTTTTCGTCGTCTTACTTCATCGATTCACTCGATGTGTACGGATTCGGGAGTACCGATGCGCATGAAGTTACGCTGTATGCAGTCGATCGTTCGGGCAACCGCTCCGACCCGGTGACCGTATCGATTACGCCGTTGGAACCGGCCTTTAGCCGCGTGGCTTCGTCCATCGAAGTGAAGTCGGGCTTCAGCTCGTTTTTCCTCGATTGGACCAACGAGCTGGAGCAGAACGTGAACGTGTATGTCGATTATAGTTTTACGCTCAATGGGGAGCAACGGCAGTTGACGACCGTATTCTCCTCGAATTTGGCGGAGGATCGGCGGTTTATCCGCGACCTGTACCTCTCGCCCCAAGACCAGGTAAAGGTGAGTGTACGGGTAGAGGACCAGTTCGGTAACATCACCGAGCCGGTGGATAAGGGTTCCCTTTCGTTATACGAAGACATCGAGATACCTAAAGACAACTGGTTTTTGCCCGATGCCAACGACAGCATCGGCGGTGTGCCGATGGTGTTTGGGGACGGCCTCGAAGGACGTTCGGCGAAGGTGATCGATGGCATCATCGATCAGGGTGATAACCTTAATTTCATGCACACCCACAGTCGTGGACGCACCGGCAATACAGCCGACGGCAATATGCCGTGGAACTTCATCATCGATATGGGCGACTATTATGAGCTGAGCCGCATCGTGACCGTGCAGCGGCACTCGGGGGGGCTATCCAACATCAATAGGGGCCAATACTACCAGTCGGAAAATGTAGGGATGTATAATATGTACGCGTGGGACGATGACGCCCAAGATTGGGTGTTTATTTCCATGCACAAAATACCGGTACCGGTAGGGCTCAGTGAACTGGAATACGTCCAGGCCGGCGAAGCGGGCGATGAAGCCTACATGTACCCCGATGACCCACAATATACCAAGCCAACCCGTTGGTTCAGGTATGAGGCGATAAAGAGTTTTAACGGAAATTATACACTTGAAGACGCAAACTGTTTGTCTGAAATCACCCTCTATGGGCGTAAGGCCAATCAATAACGCGTTTTTCAAAATACAGTTGACATGTTAAGCAGAATCATATTTTTCTCCTTGCTATCCATCACCTTTTTAGGTGCATGCGATGGCATGTACGATAGCTTGGATGAGTATTCGGGCGAAGTGGTTTACCCTGCTAAATACGATACCATCGTAGGGCATATCGGTTATGAGCGGGTTGAAATCGATTTGATGAAGGCGGGCCGTATCGCCAGTGATAAAATCAATTTAGGGAAAGCAAAGAAAACCGTCGTGGAGTACGACGACCAACGGATCGTGATCGACTCATTGGTTTCGTGGGTGAACATCACGGGGCTCACCCAGCCCAAGTTGTACCGTTTCCAGATTTATACCATCGATGAGTTTGACAACAAATCGGTGCCGCATGAAATTGCGCTCATTCCTTATACCGACAGCGATGTAGCAGGGCTTGCCCTTAGCGCACCCCGGGTTCTCACGTCGCCTTCTTCCGCGGTGGTCGATTGGCCGAACGGTCTTTCCTCGGTATTATTAGATTACAAAAGCTTGTCGTTTAGCTATACTGATAAAGATGGTGAGACGCATACCGATGAGCGGGGAGCTGACTCGCGTTTCTTCATTCCCAATTTGCAATCGGGCGAACCGACGACGGTAACCATTACCTACAATGTGGTACCCAAGATCAATAACGTTCCGATCCTCGATTCAATACCGCTTACCAAAGAGTTGGTCATCAATATGCCCACCAGTAGCACCCCGTTTGCACCTACAGAGCGGTCGATATTGGAAGCCAATGGGGTAACCACGTTCACGGCGGATGGCGTAGCGTCAATCACCAAGCTGGTCTACCCGATACACGCCAATTCGTTGCAGGATATTTTCTATTTCCAAAACCTCAAGGAACTCGACCTGACGGGCGGGGATTTGTTTGAAATGACCACGCTCGACTATGATCGCAGTGGCATCCAAATGACCGTTGGCGGTGGCGATTGGGTGCCATTTGCACGGAAGGTGGCCGACATTCCATCGGCAAATGCACAGACGCTTAAAGATATGCTGGAGTCGGGTCTCATTGAAAAGGTACGTTATGTGCCGAACACCATGGGTTTGGACGCCCTGCTGAGCCCGTATGTAGAAAGCGGTATAGTGGAGTTGGTCACGACACCGGATGAAGTGCTGATTCCGGCGAATTACTTCCTTGATGGTGAATTGCAATCGAGTGCTTGGCGTATGGATATCACCTATCCGGCAACGGACGCTCCTGCAGGTACAGGTTTACAAAATGTGTTTAAGACCATTCTGAAAAACCGCAGTGCATCCTTCGCTTTCGCTTTGCCGACCGAATACCGGTATAATGTCGAAGAATACAAATACCTTAAATTCAAAGTGTACGCGCCGGCGAAAAGTTCGTTCGACGGTATATACGCGCCTTATCAACGCCTTTGGCCACGGTTTATGAATTACATGTGGGCATTTAATCAGCACAGCAATTTTGGGCAGGAGTATTGGGCGCCTAATGCAAATGACTTTAAGATCAATGACGCCGATCTGGAGAAATGGACAGAAGTGACGGTCGATTTATCCGAAGCGTTGGGTAGACACAACCGGGTCGTGGTCATGAATGTAGGCGGCGAACCATCGCTTACGTTCGATCCTCCCGCAGACATTGTCTATTACTTCGCAAATTTCAGGTTTACGAAAGAGTAGCCGCGAAACCGGTTTTTAGGATATTGGCCATTCCCCATTAAAAAGGGAATGGCCTTTTTTGGTTATGTTATGCCCGGCTGAGCCGGTAAATATGCCGGAGGTGAGAGGCAAGTGCACCCACCATGGTACGATGCTCCAGGTAGGTTACCCCAAATTCTTTACACGTGGCTTTCACCAATTTATTGATGGCCGGATAATGCACGTGGCTGATGCGCGGGAATAGGTGGTGTTCCACTTGGAAGTTGAGCCCGCCGAGCAACCACGAAACCGTACGGCTACCCGTTGCAAAATTGGCCGTGGTGCTCAATTGGTGCACCATCCATTCCTGTTCGATTTTTCCGCTCCCTTCATCCGCAACCGGAAACTGGGTGGCTTCGACAACGTGGGCCAACTGAAAGACAACCGCCAAAAACAATCCGCAAGCAACACCGGCAATGAGCCAGCCTACCAATGCCGGCAGCCAGCCTACCGCAACAATGGGAATAACCAAATAAACCGCTATATAACCGATTTTGGTAGCCCAAAAGATAAAATGCTCACGCAACGGCATGGTTTTACGTTCGGCCTGTTGTCCCATCTTACCCGAAAAATACTTTTCGAAATCCTGGAACAATACCCAAGCGATATAGGAAATGCCATACAATACAAACCAGTAGGCAAATTGAAACCGATGAAACCAGCGATGAGGCTGGTCGGCGTGCATACGCATAAACTTCACGTCGATATCGTGGTCCAGACCGTCTATGTTGGTATACGTATGGTGGTTGATGTTGTGTTTCTGTTTCCAGAAGTATATGGTGCCACCCAGCATGTTCAAGCTATACGCTGATATGGAGTTTAACAGCTTGCTTTTGGAAAAGCTTTGGTGCCCCCCTTCGTGCATAATGTTGAACCCGATGGCCGCGAAATTGATGCCAAGCAAAACACACAGCAGGCAGGAAAGCCATATCGGCATGGTCACTGCAAGCAATATGACGTACAGCGCGATGGCTGTGGTGACCAGTGTAACACTTTTAATATAGAGCTTCCGGTTGCCGGTGTTGGCGAGCTGCCGGGTCTTGAAATAGTCGTTTACCCGCGCGCGAAGCGTGGAGGCAAAGGGCTTGTTTATGCTGTTGAAACTAGTCTTGGACATGTATGAATGAGTGTGTTTAAAAATAACGCGCTCCAATATACGGATTTAGAAGCAGGATAGGGCGTACCCCTAAAAAAAACCATCCGGTTAGATCACCGGATGGTTACTATACAATACCTGAAAAATGGATTAAATCAATTTGACATTTACTGCGTTGAGCCCTTTTTGGCCCTGAGCGACTTCAAAGGAAACCTCATCGTTTTCACGGATACGGTCCTTCAACCCCGAAGTATGAACAAATACGTCGTTTCCGCCGTCATTGGGGGTGATGAAACCGAAT
>NZ_JAYKZZ010000026.1:0-54152 GCF_035818675.1 Parapedobacter flavus | reverse complement strand
CAAAGGAAACCTCATCGTTTTCACGGATACGGTCCTTCAACCCCGAAGTATGAACAAATACGTCGTTTCCGCCGTCATTGGGGGTGATGAAACCGAATCCTTTGGTTTCATTGAAAAATTTTACTTTGCCTTCTTGCATGGCACTTTGAATAAAAAATGAATAAAATAATTAATTGCCTGTAAAGGTATGTATAATTTATTGATATTCAGTAAATTTTAATTTCGCTAAAATACCTATTTATAGGTATTGCGCCGTTATGGCCAGCTCCGTACCTTAGCTCTCGGTAAATGTTTAGTAAAGTAGTCCCCGCCGCCTTGACGGGGGCTGCTTTTCCAAAAATGTCTTTTCATACATAAGGTTTATAATTGGTTAGTTTTCGAAAGCCCCGATTCTCCCCGTTTCGGGGTTTTCTCTGTGTTAGACTTCGGTGGCCACCCTTGCAAATCTATTCCGGTATTCAATGGGCGTAACCCCGGTTATCTTTTTGAAGATGTCCCTGAATGCTTTCGTATCCGTATAGCCCACATCAAACATAATTTCAGTTACGTTCTTCCTTGCGGCCTCAAAGAACTTTTTGGCGGCTTCTATCCGTACCCGTTGTATATACGCAATGGGCGTGTTGTTGGTGGCCTCTTTAAAGCGTCGTTCAAATGTCCTGCGACCGGTGTTGATCAGCGTGGCTAACGTTTCAATGGATATCTTTTCACTGTAATTTTCTTCGATATAATCCTGTACCTTTTGGATGTCATCATCACTATGGTTCCGTTGGCCTTTGAAGATGGCGAATTGGGATTGGCTATCCCGTCCAATATCCAGCGCAAAATATTTTGAAATCATGACGGCGGTTTCCCGGTCCGCATACTTTTCAACCAGATACAGTATTAAATTCCATAAACTACTTGCGCCGCCGCTACTGTAGATGTTATCGTGCTCAGTGATGATGGTTCCATCTTCCACCGCTACCTTCGGGTATCGTTCTTTGAACTCGTTGACGTATGCCCAATGTGTAGAACACTTCCTGCCATCCAACAACCCCGTTTCGGCCAGAAGAAAGGCACCGATGCAAAGGCTGGCCAGGCTAGCCCCCTTTTCGTGCAATTGCTTGAAGTACGGTATCGCTGCGGCGTTGGCGGCAATTCCGCGCGCCGTATCGCCCAACGTGGGCGGGATGATCAGCAGGTCCGTTTCCGTTACCTCGTTGAGCAATCTGTCGGTCCGTATCGTACATTCCCCGTTATTCGCCTGCACGTACGGGTTGAGCCCCACATACTCCACCTCGAAAACAGGCTTTTTGCCAAATGTGGTCAGAAATTCGTTTGCGGTATGGAACGTTCTATAGGGCGCCGTGATGGCATCGATTACCCCGTACTCGGGTACAAAAACAGCGATTTGCATATCAATCAATTGGTTATTGCCCTGCAAGGTAAAAATAGTTTGTCATAATTCACCCCTAAGATTGTCATTTTCACAACAGCCGCCATTGTAGATCCTATCGTAATTTTGAACCGTAGCATTTGATTAATGCATTTAACGAACAAAAATTGACTAAAAATGGCACGAGCAACAAGAATTACGGTAGAAGCAACCGCCGATGCTCCCGTAGCAAAAGTTTGGGAGGCATGGAACACGCCCGCTGACATAACCCAGTGGAATACGCCTGACCCCAGTTGGCATAGCCCGACTAGTGAAAACGATCTACGGGTGGGAGGCAGGTTCAAAAACCGGATGGAAGCCAAAGACGGTAGCTTTGGCTTTGATTTCGAAGGCGTTTACGATAGGGTGGACGAACATGCAGCGATTGCCTACACCATGCCCGATGGACGAAAGGCGACCACTTTGTTTGCTGCACGCGACGGAAAGACGGATATCACAACCACCTTCGATGCAGAAACAGAAAACGACCCTGAATTTCAGAAACAAGGGTGGCAAGCCATCTTGGATAACTTTGTGAAGTATGTTGAATCAAAATAATTTATAAACCATTAATCGTTAATGAAATGAAAAAGAACAGGATTATCTTTTGGGTGGCAACCACCATCATTATTCTCTGGGAAGGCGTTATGCCCCTCAGTACCTTGCTTTTTGCACGCGACCAAGCAACGGTGGGGACAGCACCCCTCGGCTATCCCGATTACTTTGCCTACACACTGATTATCTGTAAGGTACTTGGCGTTTTGGCGATTTCCTTTCCCAACGTACCCGCTAAGCTACGGGAATGGGCTTATGCAGGGCTTACATTCAATTTGATCTTTGCTTTTATCAGCCATGCATGTGTGGATAAAAATATCGGGTTTATGATCATGCCACTGGTGGTGCTGGGTATCTTGGCCATTTCATATGTGTATGGTAATAAGATTCGGCCGGCCAACTAAGGCCACCTATTCATTCGTTGTACATTAAATTTCAATAAAATGGAGAATCAAACGGTTTCATTACATCGCGTTATCAAGGCGAGCCCCGAAAAGGTATTCCGGGCATTCGCTGACCCCTTGGCACATGCCACCTGGTTGCCGCCCTATGGCTTCATTTGCACCGTTGGGCATATGGACTTCCAGGTAGGGGGCACATATCACATGACGTTTACCAACTTCACCACGGGTAATGGGCATTCGTTCGGCGGCAAGTACCTGGAAATAAAGCCCAATGAGTTGATCAAATACAGCGATGCCTTCGACGACCCCAATATGCCGGGAGAAATGACAACCACGGTGTGGCTGAAAGCCGTTTTGTGCGGCACCGAGCTGAAGGTCCGGCAGGAAGGCATTCCCGCGGCCATACCGGCCGAAATGTGCTATTTAGGTTGGCAGGAATCGCTGGAGAAATTGATCAAGTTGGTAGAACCCGAAATCCCCGATGCCTAGTACACGCTGATATGGTTGAGCCTACTCATGGTCAATCGGTGAGTGCGATCTTCATTACCTTTTCCGGTAATTGTAAGAAAGCACTCACCTATTACCAGACCTGTTTTGGTGGTGAGTTACAATTTGAGTTATTTGGAAAGACGTTACCCGGATACGCGGAAGTCCCCGTGGTGAACGGGTCGCTTATTTCCGATCGCATCATTATCCACGGTTCCGACTTGGTACATAGCGAAGGCCGGACCCTGGGCAATTACATGGCGATTTTCCTGCCTTGCAAAAATGCGGACGATCGGGAATCACTTATCGATAAACTGCGGTTTAACGAAAAGGGTACGGTTACCGCCGCTAAGGATGACCAAAAGTTGATCGAAATCACCGATGCGTTTGACGTACGATGGGTGTTGGGGGTGTAACCCCCCAACGGGGTTACTTAATGAATAAACCCGCAATACCCAATACCGCTTCTGCGGTTAGCGGTTCGTCAAAAGACTGGGTTGCCGCATCGGCAGAAAGTTTGCCGCCCTTTCCGTTTAACGAGGTAATATCCACACCAGCTTGCATTACATTGTCCTCGCCCGCATATATGGGGTCTACCACCGCACCTATGCCACTATCATTCGCCCCGGTTATCCACGGTTTTTGGCTGGCGGTCGCACCTCCGCGGGCGCGTCTCATCTGCCGAATGTGTGATGCGTGGCGAGCTTCAGCCGCATGGATTTGCAGGGCAGCGGTCAATACAACCTGGTTGCCCTTTAATAATCCCGCCTGGCCTTTGTACGCCCTTACGCCGGTGTCTTCAAACGCCTGCGCAAGCGCCAGAAAGGTGTCGTAATCGGTAAATACGTTGTTAAATGTCCCGCCTGCAGTAAAGTCAAAACTGGGTTTGGAAACTGCATTAGACCCCAGCACCTGTTTCAGAAACGCCACATGTGCGTTTTCATGGTCGCGTATGGTGGTAATGGCGCCCCTCGGTGCGCCCGAAGGCACCAGTCCGGATACAGCTACACCCATGGTATAGAATTCGGCCTCCAGGTATTCCAAGGTAAGTGCGTAGTTGAGCACGCCAGTTACATCGGTCGGCACTTGGCCGTAGGCCTTTTTAAACAATGACCCCAATAAGAAAGGCATGGCCGCAGCGGCCACTTTGGTACCCATTGAGGCCATATCTTTGATGGCCGTTCTACGTGGGCTTATGCGTTCGTGGAATTCAGGATCCACACTATTTATTTCGTCGAAAATGCTAAATAAGTTCATGGTATTGTTCGTTAGTAAGTGGGTAAATCTGTTACGTCTATCGGCGATTTGATAAAGGGTGCAGCCGCTTGCAAAACAACCGTAGGGCTGTTGGAAAGGTCCAGTCCGTTCATATCAATCACTTCGTCGTTGGCAAACGAGCCGTTTTCAATCAGATCGCGGACCAACGCGGCGTGCCTCGCTTCCACCGACACGATTTTGCCCGCCAATGCCAGGTAATTCACGTTGTCTATCAACCATCCGGCCCCATTGTAGGCCGATACGCCAAGGTCTTCAAACGTCTTGGCGGTCGTTAATACACTGCCTCTGCTTGAGAAATTGACCGCCGAGAAATCGAATATCAAGGATGCAATGGCCTGTTGACCAAGTGCGGCTTTAAAAAACTCGCGATGCGCAATTTCATGATCCCTTATATCTGTCATCAGCGTGCGCTCCCAATCCGATATACTGCCATAGAAATTGGATACTACTTCTGTATAGAATGCGGCCTCCAGCTGCTCAAGTGCATAGGCGTAGTTCAGAATGGCGATATCGCCACTGCCGAAATAGAATTCATCGCCGCCCATATCCGGACCGGGACCGTCCTTTTTGCATCCCAAAGCCACCAAGGCTGCTGCTGCGGCTCCCGCCCCGGCATATTGGAGAAATTGCCGCCGCTTAACCGATGTTTCGGCCACCCTGTCTACCGACAGTGGCTGGCCGCTTGTTTTTTCAATCGAATTTTTCATGGATGTATTATTTTTAGTTAAAAATGCCTGGCGTTACCCTGACGGTACGCTGCTGTATATACGAGACCGGCCGGATTTCGGATTTACCTCCCTGGAAAAATAAAAATCGCAAGCAATGAATCCACGGGAACGAACTTTCCGTATGTAGGTTCACCAAGGTGGCAGTTAAATTGGATTTATTTTCAGAAGCAAGAAAAAAAAGCTATCATTACCAAGAATTTACGACTATAGAAGCAATTTGTCCTCAAAGCTGCCATACACGGAATCCGAGCTGGTTGAGTTATTGAAACTCAAGAGCCAACGGGCATATAATTATTTGTATGACAATTATTCGGTAGCTATATATGGCGTGATTTGCAAAGTGATCAGTGATACAGATGAAGCGGCGGACGTGATGCAGGAAGCGTTTATTAAAATATGGAAAAATATCGATCAGTACGATACCAATAAAGGTCGGCTATTTACCTGGATGATCAATATCGCTAGAAACCTAGCCATCGACTATGTCCGATCCTCCCGGTCCAAGAACAATAACAAGACCGAAACGCTGACCGAGGCAACCCCGTTGATTATTGGGGATTATACCGACCATATCAAAACCGATCACCTTGGGTTGAATAAGGTTATCGATGAGCTTACGTTAGACCAGAGAGCAATCATTGATTTGGCTTATTTCCAAGGGTATACACAAGAAGAAATTGCAAAGGAACTGAATGTGCCTTTGGGAACGGTAAAAACGCGTGCAAGGGCAGCACTATTGAAATTGAAACATTTGTTTGTTTAGCGTTGAATATACAGGAATACATATCATCAGGGATCATTGAAAACCATGTGCTTGGTTTAACTTCTCCGGCCGAAGACGCCGAGGTGGTAAGGCTATCCGAGCAATATCCCGAAGTACGGCAAGCCCTGCGCGAGGCAGAAGATGCATTGATGAACTATGCCCTGTTGCATAGCAAAACGCCACCACCCGCCACCAAAGACAAGATTTTTCAGGCATTGGCTGACCAAGGCGAGGTGAACGGATCGCACGAAGCGGATGCTCCGCCTGGAATCATCGCCGGTGCGGGGGCAGCAAAAACCCATCGCATCACCCGTATCCTTGCTATCGCGGCTTCTTTGCTGTTTGTGGCCAGTGTTGCTTTCCATTTGTTCAAGATGGCCGATTTCCGACAGCAAATCCGTCAGTTGGAGCAGGAAAAAACCGATCTGATTGCCCAGAATGAAACATTCATGGCACAAATCCAAGAGGCTAATCAAGAGTTGGATGTGATTGGCGACCCTGCGTTCAAGACGGTCATACTGAGCGGGGTTCCCGGCCATGAGGATAACCGGGCATTGGTTTATTGGCATACGGCATCCCACGCCGTATACCTCAAGTCGGATAATTTACCGGCACTACCGGCAGACAAGCAATACCAATTATGGGGAATCGTAGCCGGCACGCCGGTCAGCGCAGGAACCTATGACTTGGCCGATACGCAGCAAACGCTACAGCAGATGGCTTCGCTGAAAGATGTAGAAATGTTCGCCATCACGATTGAGCCTGCAGGGGGCAGCGAACAACCCACGCTAGATCAAATGGTGGTAGCGGGCAAGCTTGAGATGTAACTTTGATGCCGGGTATTATGGCAAAACAACTTCGTGCTTTTATCCTTGCCGTGATTGCGGTCGGCGTTATGCTATTTTTGTTTTATCCTAATCTGAGTTTACTGAAAGACTCCACCAAGCACGTCGAAAAGATCGTTTCTGCAACATCCCGTGCAATTGTGGTACAAGATGATGGAAGCCAGATATTTATCGGCCAGACCATTCATCAAGAACTCTTGGACGAAGAAGGACAAGCATATGCGATGGTTGAAAACGGCAAAATTCGCCTATATGCCAGGCAGGCTAATGCGCTTGCTACGATATATAACACCATAAGAACACCAAAAGGAGGTTTTTTTGATGTTGAGTTTCCCGACGGTACACAGTTGACATTGAATCCCGGCAGCACACTGGCCTATACGTTGCCATTTGACCTCGACGAGCGTCGTGTTACGGTTGATGGGGAAGCGTATTTCGATGTCGCCCCAGACACTGCCCGCGCGTTTGTGGTAGAAATACCAAAGGGAGAAATCCGCTCGGAAAAAGCTGGGGGAAAATTGAATGTTAGAAATTACCGAACAGATTCGACGGCCCGGATCGTTTCCATCGATCGTTTAGTTACCATTGACCTCATCGCCAAAGACAGTCTGCTCACCCTTCACCCAGGCGAACAGCTCGTATCGCTGGGAGCCGTTCTCCAAGTAAATCAAGTATCCGTGGAAGACGCTATTGCTTGGCGAAATGGGTGGATCGTTTTCAATGCGATGCCTGTGGAAGAGATACTGAAACGATTAGGAAGATGGTACAATGTTGAAGTCGGCGGCGATAGTATTCCGGACTTCTCTGTATCCGGGCGGATCAAGGCGAATGCGCCCTTTAACGAATTTCTGGCCATTATAGGCGCCGCCGGAAACCTGGAATTCGAACTGCATGACCGACGGTTGGAGGTCAAAAGGTGAAGGCTTTTTCTGGAAGGTCCGAAGGGTAGTAGGGGGAAGTTAGGTTTACGAATATACAGTTTTTTGCGTCGTTGGCAATAGAAGCGTATCTTTGCGTGCGATGCGTTATTTCGACAGACAAACAGCCACGTTAAAGCGTATTAGTTTGACGCTGTTGGTGCTCTTCGCATTGGCACCGTGTACGGTCAAGGTTAGCTTGTTTGACGCCATCGAAATGACGTACATCCAGCCGCTGAATAAATCGCGGGCAATCGCTACGGTTTTCAGTGCCTGTAGTGCAGCTCCCCTAAATACGGCGCCCCAGAACCAATCGGACATAAAGAAGCCCATTCGGCCAGCGCCCGATTTTTGCCGCTGGCAGACCGATACGCCGGACATAACGGTGTTATCCCTACATTTGCACACAGCGGTACCATCTGGTGAATCCCCACCAAAGTATATTTTATTTAAACGGCTGAAGCTATACGCGGCTGCATAACACGCTGATCGCAGTACGTTTTTCAGTAATTCGTTTACATTAAAATATAATCATGAAACAG
This sequence comes from Parapedobacter flavus, assembly GCF_035818675.1. Classification (NCBI taxonomy): domain Bacteria; kingdom Pseudomonadati; phylum Bacteroidota; class Sphingobacteriia; order Sphingobacteriales; family Sphingobacteriaceae; genus Parapedobacter; species Parapedobacter flavus. The sequence continues at coordinate 46,220 of NZ_JAYKZZ010000026.1, read as the reverse complement.
ACAAGTTATGGCCAGCCGTCATCGGCCGGTCTTTTTACGTTGGCCATCCGCCTGGTTATCGGGTGGACCTATTTCTCCGCTTTTTGGCGGAGATTGATTCTCGAAAACAAACTCGACCCCGAGGGAGCCGGCTATATCGGGGAGAAATTCAACCATTTCCTGCCGAATGCATTGGGCATCCAGCCGATCATTGAATACCTCGTTACGCATCCCGACCACCTCCATACCGCTATGGTCGTTTTTACCATTGTTGAGGCCGTCGTAGGGCTATTTGTAATGTTGGGGCTTTTCACCCGGCTGATGGGAATCGGGGTATTTGGACTAGCTATGGGTATCCTGTTGGGATCCGGATGGCTAGGCACCACCTGCCTGGATGAATGGCAGATTGGCGTGCTTGGCGTGGCAGGTGGCTTTACGCTGTTTTTAAGCGGCAGCGCAAATTACTCGCTCGACCATTATTTCGTCGGGAAGAACCTATCGTTTACCAACGCCCCGTGGTTCCGGTGGCTGGGTTCTGGCCCGTTGCCTTTGGCTGCACCCCACCGGTTTGTGCTAATCGGTTCCCTGTCGATATTTGCACTCACCTTGTTCACCAACCAATACTTTCACGGCGGTGTATGGGGTACGTTGCACAATAAGTCCGTCAGGCCTAAGGTTGAACTCGCCGATGTGCAGCTCGCGGGCGATCGGTTGCGGTTCCAGGTGTACCGCACGGAAGGCGCGGATGTGTATGGTTCGTTCCTGATCGGCATCCGCGTGCTAACCGAAGAAGGCGAAACGGTTTTCGCCCTAGATGGGGATGACCTAGCGGAGTTCCCCGTGGAGGATATCCATAACCATTATGTGGCGAAGGTTCAAAGCGGTGCGTATAGCTTGGTGATGCCGCTCGGAGCGAAAGCGGACTTGTCGATCAGCTTGGCCGACCTCCGGCTGCCGATGGATAAGCGCTATGTCCTCGAGTTGGTTGATATCAGCGGGATGACCTGGCAAGCCGAGGTCGACTTTGCACCATTGTACTAGTTCACGGCATTGGTCAATTTCGTTTAGCCCCGATTCTCACCCTTTCGGGGCTTTATTGTTTATTCGGTTTGCAAAAGTTGGTCGGTCTGCACTTAAACCCCGCCCTCATTTTCCGCAAAAAAAATGGCAAACGGTAGATTTATATGATTAACTTCGTTATAGAAAACCATTTTTTATTAAAAACCAACGTTATGAAGAAGAGATTAAAACCTGCTTTTACTCCATTGGCGCATGAATGTGCGCGCATCCCAGCTAGTGAAATTTGAAGTATTTATAAGTGCCGCCACAATAGTGGATCGGTAATTCAGAAACCAGGTAATTTAACTAAATAGGGCCTGCTGAAATATTACGCCGATATGTGGCGCATGCATCCTGGTCAATGTCATTAGCAAAAATCGTTCGGAACCCCGCCTGTCTGAAGCCAAGATCAAAACCACCACATCCAGAAAAAAGACTCACATGCGTGAAATCGCTGCTTTTTTCGTCAGGCAATTGGTCGCCGAATACGCTCCATGGACGGTCTTCTAAGTTTCTTATTTCAAAATCGGACAGTATATCAATTTCCTCTAACATTTTTTCTGATAGCTTTAATATTTTAAGTTCTTTACCTAATGAAGGCAACACAATACCTCGTCGAATAAGTCTTCACAGATTTTGCGACAAAATAGACAATTCCCAGCATGTTGCGAAATATGTGTCACTATTTTTTTTAGTAAAAATAAAAACTCTGTATTGATGTATGCAAATCTTTCGGATCCCTACCGTTTGCCGAAGTAAGATTAATTTGAGGGCGGGATTGATATTGTTGACAAATTTTCTTTAACTCCTAACCACCGATTAACCACGTCATCATAGGGTATATTGGCATCTCCTAACCAGTTCTCTATATATTTTGGATTATGGCTATTAGGAGTTGGATAGACATCGTCAATTCTGGCTTGAATAGGTGCGCGTACACAGTCTCCTGTTATTATAGCATGTTGCTGTGGTATTACTGGTAGTTGTTCCAATATGTCGGCATTTGCGCTAGAAACTAATCCTCGTATATATTTCTGATCCTCTGGGTTTTGTAAACGATGAATGATAAAAGAATTACATTGTGATAAAACTGTTTTCGATAACTCAGACGGTCTCTGACTACTTACTATAAGTGATATTCCGTATTTTCTCCCTTCACGTGCTATTCTTTCGAATACAGTTTTAGCCACGGAGGGCTTATTTTCAGCGATATAGTTTTGAGCCTCTTCCAAAATGATAACTATGGGGTATCTACCCCGTTCACTCGGCACAAAATAAGACACAAATTCTAATATTATCCTACCCAATAATGCTGTAACAGTTTCTAAAACTTCAAATGGAAGTTGCGAGACATCCACCACACTTATTTGATGAGCCGCTTTTGCTTCTAAGGGGATCATTGTGTCATTATATTTTTTTACAAAATGCTCTTGGGTATCATCGGAAAACACCTTATTGTAATCCCCTAGAATAAAGGCTAAAAATTGAGGTAATACATTCTTGTTTACTTCTTCAGTATTTTTCAACATCAAAGGAATGGCCATTCTTCTATCGTTGAGGAAACTATTCATTCTTAAACGTAACGTAGAAATAAATTCATTTAGTCTTGTGTTTCCTGAACCTTCATTTTTTATCGCTGCGTCTAGAAATTTTTTGCAAAGTTCTTGATAACTAAAATATACTGGCAAGTCTATATTTTGTGCACTTGTAATCTGTATGTCGATGTTTTCTGTTAACAATAAATCTAATCGAGCTTGAATTTCTTCTCTAATTGGAGTTTGTAATGCTGGATTATTGAAATTATCCTGAGCACCCAAACTTGCTACCAAATCTGCCAGCGCTATATCAAATTGACGAATAGCTTCAGCAATATTTATAATATCGTTATCGGCTTTCCAACCCCACCCTCCAACTCCAGGATTCCAAGTTTTCTTTTTGAGCTCCTCTGTAGAGCAAGTTATCATATCCTCAATATCTGCTTTCAAATGTAAGGGTAGAACAGCAGAGGCGCTACTTTCTTCATCGTTTTTGGCAAGTCCTATGGCACTATTTAACAATGGAGCTTGGGTAGCATCGCTTGGCTTAAGAAGAGATCGGAAATCTGCCCAATTCATTAGCCAGTATGGAACTTGAACATTATCCTCGCCACCATAATAGTTGGCATTTATTAATTTCAATTCTTCCTTCGATGCAGGAGACATCTTTTCCAATGTTTCACCTTCTGGCAAAAAAGCATCCTTGTATTCACCGTTCGTATCGAAAATTACTATATGAGCATTTTTTAACATATTACCATTGTACTCATATTTGAAAAGATTTCTCAATATAGAAGTTAATGTACAAGATTTCCCAGAACCCGTATTACCAAGTATGGCTGCGTGCTTAACGAAAAACTGATCAGGTGATATTTTGACTTTGTAATCAGTAAAAGCAGGAGACATCCCTATTGGTAAATAAAAATCCTTTTCAAATTCAATTTGTTGCTCTATCGATTTATCATCAAAAATATGCCTTAAATCCTTTTCAGTAACATACCACACAGGATTATCCAAAGTTGGAAAATTATAGACACCCTGAATAAATTTCTCACTATCACCACTCTTTGCTATAGTACCTAACATAGTTGCGGAAATATATCGAGCTGATGTCGGTAAAGTAATTGAAGTTGAATTTTTTCCAAATTCGACTTCTTCCTTCATTGTAACTCGGGTTATTAAGGCTACTACGCGATCTGCACCTACAGGTATAATCAAATAAGAGTTAATTCGAGCAACTTCATAAATATCTAATACTCCGCTTTTATAAGCGCCTCTAAGTTCTTCTTCAACTTTGATGAAAACCCTAAAATTATCTACAGAGAGGACGCGTCCCACTAACCTGTTATTATTACTCATCAAAAATTGGATTAAAAGGGTAAATCATCACCAGTAGCTAAGTCTTTTCCAGAATCTGAATTGCTCTCTGTGTTTAAATCAGCTTTAACATATAACCCAGTATTAGTATTTAATCCGTCATTAGCATCTGAAGTAACATCCGTATCTGTATCTTTTTTCGACGGATAAAGCTTTCCTAAAGTTTCAGCAACATACACTAACTCGTCCTCTTCATACAAGTCGGGCATTACTTTATCTACAAAACTTACAAACGTTGATTGTTCAACATCCAACTGGTCTAAAACTATTATCCTTTTATCTCCTAATGCCTTTAAATTTTCGATTTCAGATTCGGGATCGATAGTTGGCGAATAATTTGCAATAATCAGCGTAAAAGACGGTATCGACAACGCTTGCCTAATAATATCATTTATGTGTTCATCATAAAAGGAATATCCAACACAAACCAAAACGGATTGAGGTTGGTTGATAGCTTGAGAAAATTGTCTAAATAATTCCGAATATGGAAGGTCTAGTGTAAACGATTTCTTACTTACACAGGGATAAATCATAATCTCATTATCTTCGTCAGGAGTGAAATCGCCGTTCAATGATATTTCCTTTATCCCATATGTATTTGAAACTGTTGATGGAGTAGAAACCCACGATAATGAGCCGTGCATTTTATAGTATCTCAAAACCTTTTCAGCTCGGTGTACTTTACCAATTACACTTTGCCCAGGATAATATAAGTCATAATCATACACTTCTGGCCGAAAACATCTATTATGGACTCCCATAAAGCCGTTTACATAATGTACACCTAAATTATCTAAGGCATAGTCAAAAGCCATATCATAATTAGTGGTGAAAAGATTTGCCCTTTTTAAGTGAGCAGGTCTTTGTAAAAGTTTCTTAACTAACACTTCGTGATAATGGTATCTATTACTTTCAAGTTTTTTATCACTTGAGTAAAGATTGTGAATTGTCGTTTTATTGGTATCACATTGGTCAAAAAGCCATTTTTGCATTTTCGCCATAGACGTATTCAAAGAAGATACGTCTTCCTTCTTCATTTCTTTAAGATACCGATCTGCTTGTAAACAGTTGAATAGATCTTCATAAGCCGGATCTGCACCCTCACCAAAATATTGTGTAATTTCCGGAAGACATTGATATTTTAATTCGGCAGGTATTGTGCGAATTATTGGTGCTCCAAGGTGAAAACTTGAACCAGCCCCAAACAAAAAGCTAACATTCTCTAGTTCAAGATATTTTTTTATTCTTAGTTTTATATTTTTAATGGATTCTGTCATAATTTAGGTAATAAACAATTGAAGATTGATTTAATATTTCACCCTCTCCTCACCACTCATCAACTCTGGTAATAAGGTGTCGCGAAATTGGGTTAAAGTTTGGATTTATTGTTGATTTTCATATGTTCAAATCTATTGGCTGGACATTTAAGCTTAAAAATGCGTTAGTCATGTAAAGTTACTAAAATCAGTTTGTAATTCAATGAGCGCGTTGAAATATGCGAATAAGCAAAAATAAAGCTGTTTGTTCTTTAGGCGTTACGGTTTTCCGTATTCGGCAGAGACCATCGTTTAGTAATCACAAGTTCTGGTCTACGCCTCTTTCCCAAAAAAGTATTGTTTAAAAAAGGAATTAACAAATCGCCAAATAGTAAAAAGCAACTAATAGGGGCAAAGATATTAAAATAGAAAGAGTATTCCCGATACAGGATTGGGTCTAACTATCTATAACAAAAACCCCGCCCACCTGTTACCTACCAAACACCAAATTCACTCACCCCGCCATGGCCAAACAGAAAATCGCTACGCAGACGCTCATGGACGAAGCACGTCAACTGGAAAAGGAAGGAAAGCATGCAAAGGCGCTCAAAATATATCGCGCATTGACCCGTCGTAAGCACCTGAATGCCGAAGCCTATAACCGGATGATGATTATCCTCCGCAAGCAAAAGAAATACAAGGCCGAACTGGAGGTCATCCAGCGCGCCATTGCCGCTATGGAAAATTCCATTGCTGCCAGCCAACGGGCCGTCAATGATCGGAACCCCGAATCGGCTGCCTTGAGCCGCCAACTTGCCGAGTCTCTGGGTTTATTGGATAAAGACGGTCGGCCGGTTTACGAAGAGCCACAATTGCGGAATTGGCGCAAGCGTGAGTCTGTGGTGGCGAAACGACTTGAAAGTTAACTTACTTTTGCATCAAATCTATAATTCTTGCCTCTATAATGCACATGTATATAGGAGTCGGTATGATAATCGTATAATCGGGTGAAGTCGTTCGGTCCGCTACTAGGAAAATGCAGCCGTCTATCTTGGAATTCCAGGTCGGCCAAGCGATGACACACTTCGTCCAGCACACCATCTATTTCTAAATTTTTTCTAATGGTAGGGTGGATTTTTCCCGAATGTTTGATATATAACTCCTGCCGCAACGCTTGGAGGTCTATTACCTCATTTTTGGATTTCCTGCCTCGTTTCATAGAAGCAAAAATAACTAAAAAAATTAGTTAATCAAGGCGTCCGTGTTCCTGCCCGAACCGATAGGGGGTTGATAGCAGTCAAACTATTTCCAATGCATTCTTCTCTTTATGGATTTAATGTGCGCCAAATGATGGCTACTATGCCAGGCATACATGCCGATAGCCACATCGAGGGCAAATTCCTGCCCGCGCTCGGGATGGATGTATTTCCTTTTAAGCGATGCTTCGTCCAGGCTTTTCAGGAGTTGGTACCACCGTTGATGGAGCCCTTTCAAAATAGATAAAGATGATGCAACCGGGAGCGACCTACTATCATATAGTTCAGCCCATAAGGCTTCCTTATAAGGTTTGATTACGGAATTTTCTTCCGTCAAGGCAAATTTAAAACGGGCGAATGCGTTCATATGGCTATCGGCACAATGATGAACCACCTGCCTAATGGTCCAACCTCCAGTCCGGTAAGGGGTGTCCAATTGCTCGTCGGTCAACATAACCACTTCAAGGCCCAGGAACCCTGGGAAGGAACCGATGGTTTCTATCCAGTTTTCGAGCACAGGAATTGTTATAACCGCGGGCTTGTCAAATTCTCCGATTGGATACCTTAAATTATAATCTTCCATTTATTTAGTTGTAGCCTTGGCGTGGTAAAATCGGGAAAGACGATTTCATCTTGTTACCATTGATTAATCTGCAAAAATAAGAAAGCCGGTTAAATTAAGCTGTTCTCCAGATTCAATTTTACCAAATCCTCAGATAGGCCCTTGTTTTTCCTTTGATGAGATCATGTATCCTTCAATATCTATTATGATATTATTCGCACACCATGGTGTCAAATTCAATATGTAACTGGGTTGATCCGAGGTGGTCAACAGTGTTCCAATTATAGTTTCTGAGCACATATGCGTTTCCGCCATCTAATTTAACCCATTCGTCAATGCCCTTTGCTCCATTCTTCAGGTCATTTTTAGTGGTTAAACCGATTGGCGCGGTATATTCTCTTCCTTTTACTAAATACTTGCATCCATTCCGTTTGATTTCACTATCTACTTCAGACTGCGGGATGAATTTTGATTTTGTCAAGATTGGCAGGGTGTTATTGACTTTGAGTGGAGACATGGATGTTGCACATGCCGAAAGAAAAAGGACCATTCCGATGTTGAGACCCAGTTTAGCTAATTTAATCATTTTTAACAGTTTGATTTTTGAAGTTGACATTCTATTTCATTGCTACTCATTCAAAAGCAGACGCAGGAACATCATACGTAGTGGTTTCAATTAATTCCTTAGTGCGTTTAAAAGCAGTAAAAACTGAGGGAAAGCCGGGTGATATTCGCGATGCAGAATAATTTTCTTCTCTATTCCTTCCTATATTTTGCACGGCAAGGCTCAATACAGGGGAAATTTAGGATCAAAGTCGTGCCTTTTTTTTCGAAGGTAATTTTATGGGGCGAATCTTTGCATTTTTCTCCTGCTATCGTCGAATCTGTCATTGAATATGTACCCGTGGTCGGCGTGTTGGATTCTTGATTCATAAAGCATATTTCCCCATTTGATTTTAAGGTGCCGTCCGAATAAAATTCAAGCACTTTTTTGCTAGAAACAGGCCGGAACTTACCGCTTCCATCTCCTGGATCTGCCAATAATTCCACCAATCTCCATTTGCCAACAAGTTCGCTGCTCGTTTTCGAGCAGGATAATGTTAATGCCGTGACTAGAATTGCCAATAATACCTTACTCATAAATTTATAATTTGTTCATCTGGGTAACGAGATTCCATGATGGTTCGCTACGGGTTGAGAATTAATTTCCGTTAGGAATTTGTATTTTTCAGCCCGTAATAAAATACTGATCCTTTGCCGGTTTTATCTTCTCTGTCAATCAGTCAAGTTACTTACCTTAATATCCCCTCAATTTGATTAGTTCGGCGAACCTTATCGGGCCAAATCCTCTGCAACCCTGGTCTACATCAGCAATGAGCGTGTCTTTGGGGAGTCTTTTGAGGGTAGCATTAAGTTCTATAGAGATTTTTCCCTTGGGTATTTTTTTTAGCCACATGCTAACCGTTATATTTTCGTCCCTGTCAAACATCGGGATATCTTTAGCAGCGTCGCTTTCAAACTCAGCGCTAAGTAATCTGTACATCGTTCGGCGCTCTTTCTCAGTCAATGCAGTCAAAAACTTTTCTAAATTCATATCACTATTTTAAACAATATAAACCCTATTCCCCAGTCGTATATATATGCCACGTCAGCCCGCTGCCGTCCAGCGGGTCGGCCTCCATAAGTTCCGCGGCACTTTTACCTTTGTTCTCGGTCCACCATTTTTTATAATAGGGAAGCACTTCGCTGAGGGGCACCTCCCGGCTAAGGTCCTGCTGGTCAAATACGCGGACGGTAGAAGACGGCCATTCAACCTGCAGCCTTACTGCCTCAATGGTGTAGAGCATTACCAAGCCTACCGCTACGGGGCCGCCGTAATAAGATGAATAGGAGGGGTGAGGGTAGATTGCGACCATCTGGTTATCCGAAGCATGCCGCATCAACTCATCGATATGGGATGCATCAAATTCCGGGAGCATAATTTCTTCATACCGCTCTGCCTTCACTTCCTTCACAAATCGTTCAACGAGTTCAGGACCCGCCGTGTTGCTTTTCTTGCACGAACTTGCTGTGAGCAGTAGTAGTACGATGTAAATATATTTCATGATTTCATTATTTTCGGTTTTGGCCATTGGCTCGTGTTATATTGGAGGTCACAAATTGTGACCTCAAACCTTTCTTCTTTTATTTAGGTCTCACATTTTGTGATACCATCAATTTTCTGATTCGCTTCCACCATTTTCCGTCAGTTTTATGTATTATTTCCCATAATATTCTTTGAATACGAGCAACCACTTATTCATTATCTTTAAGAGATATAACTCGATAATACTCTTCGGGGCGCCCCGCTTGACCTTTTTGTAAACTGTTATTCGTCTTTTCAACATTTTTCTTCAGTTCATTGGAAAATAGTCCTGTTACGCGTATTGGAGACTTTAGTTTCGATTTTAACTCCTCAGGAAGGACCTCATAAACGTCGGAGGGTAAAAATTCCTTTCTATCCTTGAAATCTACTAGTGCATTAATAATAAAGTGTTTTAGATTAAGAGAATTGTATGAACCTCGAGATTCGGGAGGGCCATTTTCGTTCCTATCATCTATTGCAGTGATTGTAGCAGCTGGCAATTCCTCTTTTGGCAATGGAGAAACTTCCGGGTCGACAAACTGATAATATCTAAGGCCAAAAATTTGAGATATGCTTTCCGCCTTCGTTATGGTTGGCCCGTTCTTACCGTTTTTGAGATCTTTGACGATGTCTGTCGTCGCTTTAAGTAGTTTTTTAATGTCGACCCCATATAGCCCATAGTAATCCATATAGTATTCCAGTGCTAATACAAATTCTTCGACTATCTTCGGGTTCATTATTTATTGAAAATATTTTTATATTTTGTATTTATTTGTTTATCTTTGTTTTGTATTAGTAAAGCGACAACAAGGGCAGGGGAGTATGTCCTCTGTCATTTACGATGTCACTCGTTCGAAATCCGCCAGATTTACCCACGAGTTGACCTTGGAGTCGCCCATATTGCTGGATTTATATAACTTTGTATATCCAGTAGGGCGTCTTCCAGTCAGACTTTTGTGGGGAACTCTTAACTTCGAGTAAGTTGAGGGAAGGCTTCTGGCGGAGCCACGAGCAAAAGCATGGGAGGCGCCCTATTGGCTTGTATGCCAATTCACGCAACATCTCGAGCTTTTTGAGTTGACGTCGTTTACATAACCGAAAGATTATGGAAACGAGTGCCAAAAACCTTCAAACCCATTATCACGGCAACACCATTGCCGGAGCCAGTCGGTTGCACACTACCTCACGGCTGCGCAGGCCCGCGTTCTATGCATTAACAAAGAACATAATATGCGCCCCTGAATAGGGCCGACCGAAAGATATATCGGGCATAAAAAGCATTGGGATAAACCCACGCTAGCCAAATGGCACAAAAAAAGCCGTTGGCATTTGCCCGGTAGTACCGACCCTGCGCCATGAGAAAACTGCATAGTTTGCTTAGGTGGGGAGCGGTTGTTTACCTTCGGTTATTATAATTTGCACACTAAAGGTAGATGCTTGACCCCACAATCCCAAATTTTTGCTGAAATTTTCTCTTGGTGTAGGTGTTGGTTTGTGAATGAATAATTCTTAAACCACTAATAACCAATTGGTAAATGAAACGAAATTTACGCGTAGGGGAGGGGTATGCCCTAACCCAATATAACTTAAAAAAACGATATATACGATACATCAGTCTGTTGGCTGTATTAACGAGCATGTGTTTGTATGCCGTGAAGCAGGTCTCCGCCCAAGGGGCGGAGCCTGCGGCTACGGCAGTTACAAACATCAAACCTTTGCAAATAGGTGATACGGTTCCCGAATTCTTATGGCATTTGCCATTGCTGGTGGTGAACCATCCCGGAGAAAAAAAAGCGATTACACTCAATGACTATCGAGGTAAACTCATCATCCTTGATTTCTGGGCTACATGGTGTGTCCCCTGTGTCAAATCCCTTGGCAAGCTCGATAGCCTACAAGGGCGATTTATAGATGACATAGCCGTCGTTCCAATCACCGATGAAGATTCTCAAAAAGCAGCATCTTTTTTCGAGAAAAGGGAATGGTCACTGCCAACGGCTACCGATGGGTCGATACTGAAACAGTATTTCCCTCACAAAAGCATTCCCCACCAGGTTTGGCTGAAAGATGGCTGTGTCTTTGCCATTCCGTTGCCGGAATATGCCAATGGCGAGGTGATCGCTAGTGTGATCAATAGCGAGCCGGTCCGCATACCGATGAACGAATACGTGCCGCTGGATAAAAGTAAGCCGCTTTTTCTTGGAGGCAATGGCGGGGATGGGAGTGAGATGCTGTACTACTCTGCGGTCTCAAAGCGGATCAAACCAAGGATCGGTGGCGGCGGCTTCAAGAACGAAACCAGCGATAATAAAGTTCTTTTTATCAATGTATCCGCCGATTACCTGTTGTTTGCTGCCTTCAGTAAGGAAATCGATATGGACAGAAGAAGGGTGGTTTGGGAAGTAGACTCTTCACTTTACAACAAGATCCAAGGCACTGGCTTGAGTGATCCAATTGGGAATTATAAGGCCGATTCAGCATACTACCGGTGGTTAGATGAAAATTTATTTTGCTACAACCTGTTCGCCGTACGGAAGTTGGGCGCTTCGCAGGTCCGTGAAATCATGAAAAATGACCTCAACAACCATTTCGGAGCTTACTATGGCATTGAGGCTGATGTGGAGCGCAGAAATGTACCCTGCTTGGTACTCCGCCAGACGGGTCAGTCTTCACTCCTTGAAAGTGAAGGAGGCGATCTGGTCATCGAGCTTAACGATCCGCGCCGCTACCATTGCACAAATGCACCGTTTGAAACCGTGATTACCCAAATGCTTTCGGGCGTAGAACCAAACCGTCTTTTCGTGGATTACACCGGCATGGGTTCCAAACGGGTGGATATCTCGTTGCCAACGTCGATAAACGGAAACCTGATTCAAGCCCAGCGGGAACTTTCCCGGTATGGATTGCAACTCTCCAAGGAAGATATCCTATTGGATATGCTCGTTATTAAAGAGCACAACTCAAAATAAACTCAATAAATGAACTATGAAACTACTGATAACCTACCTTCTTTTCTTTTTCTTAGTCTCCACCTCGCATGCCCAGCAGATTTTGCGGGGCAAGGTTATATCCGCTGATGACAAACTGCCGGTCGAAGGTGTTACCGTGCGTCTGATAAAGAGCGACGCCGTCGGTTTTGCCGATGCTAAAGGAACCTTCGCGCTCAATGCTGTGATACTGCCGGATACCCTGGCCGTAGCCATGATGGGATTTGAAAGTCAATTGCTGCCCATAAGTTCTGCTCAGGAGGACATCCTGATTGAACTAGTAGCCAATGAACGCCTGCTGGAAGTGGTAAATGTGAATACGGGATACTACACGGTACCCAAGGAACGTGCGACCGGATCATTCACGCTGATTGATAACGAACTGCTCAATCGGAGCGTCAGTACGGATATCATCAGTCGCCTGGAGGGCGTAACCAATGGGCTCCAGTTTGAACGCAGCGGCACATATGGCGAAAACGGTGAGCCGTCAAAATTGAGGGTACGCGGCATAAACACAATCCATTCGGACGCCAGCCCGCTCATTGTGGTGGATAACTTTCCCTATGAGGGAAATATTGATGAGATTAATCCGAACGATGTGGAGTCTATCACCATCCTGAAAGACGCAGCAGCCGCCTCCATCTGGGGAGCACGTGCCGGAAACGGGGTAATCGTTATCACGACAAAAGGCGGAAGATATGGCCAGCCCGTCAGGGTGTCCCTGAATACCAATGTGAATATCCTTGAGCGGCCGAACCTGTATTACAGCCCCAATTGGATACCCTCAGGTGAGTGGCTGGCGGTAGAACGGTTCTTATTTGAAGGCGGCTTCTATGAAGAGGATGACGACCGCGTAGCCCTGCCGCCTTTCGTGGAACTGCTGATCGCACAGCGCGAGGGCTTCATCAGCGATACGGAATTCGGTGAACGTAAAAACCTCCTGGAGCGCAGCGATGTGCGGGATGACGCATTTCATCACCTCTATCGCAACGCCGTTAACCAGCAATATGCACTGAATGTGAGCGGTGGTACTGACAAAAACAGATTCTACATCGCTGGGGGGTACGACCGAAACTTGACAAACGTTATCGGTGATTCCTACAGGCGGATCAATCTGTCGATAAGCAATTCGGTCAAACTGCGTAAGGATATCGAACTGACGCTAGGGGCATACTATACCGGCACAGGGAACGTAAATAATGGCCTGACCTTGCAGGGTATACGACCTACGGGGATGAATACGCCACCGTATACCCGCCTTATAGACAGTGAAGGCAATCACCTTGCGACGATTTCGAATCTGAGATTTCCATACGCGGAAAGCGCCGGGGCGAGGGGTCTGCTCGATTGGACTTACCGGCCGCTGGATGAACACCAGTTGTCAGATAACACAAGAAGTCAAAGCCGGACCCGGTTTGATGGCAGCCTGAAGTATGCCATCCTGCCTTCGTTGACCGCCGAAGCCAGGTACCAATACCAAGGCTATAACGATGAGCGAAGGAACTTAAGCGGCAAAGATAGTTACGAAGTGCGCGATTTGGTAAACCGCTTTACCCAGGACGATGGCACGCTCGTCATTCCCAATGGCGATATCCTGAGCGGAAGCACCGCAAGGCAGGCCGTGCACTATGGCAGGATGCAACTGGGTTATGGCAAGACATTTGGTAGCATGCATGAGCTGACGGCGCTGGCCGGTGCGGAAGTGAGAAACGACCGGTATACCAGTGATCGCGGCTACTTGGTGTATGGTTATGACGATGATGTACTGACTTTTACCGATGCGTTCGATTATACAACGTATTACCCCACCAATCCGCGTGGCTCTTCCCGAATCCCGGGAAACAGTTCCGTTTTCGCTCACACAACGGAGCGCAACATCTCTTATTTCGGCAACGCTTCGTATGGATATCTTGGGAGATACATGGTGTCGCTCAGCAGCCGGTGGGACGGTTCAAACCTCTTCGGGGTAAAGACCAACCAGAAAGGCGTCCCTTTGTGGTCGGCCGGCCTGAGTTGGGAGATCAGCAGAGAACGTTTTTGGAACAATGCGCTCATTCCGTACCTGCGCATCCGCACTACCTACGGGGTCAACGGAAATGTCAACCGCAGCATCAGCGCATTGCCTTCCATCCGAATGTCGACCAATTCAATTACCCAGTTGCCCTCGGCAACCCTGACGAGTGCCGGCAATCCGAGCCTTCGGTGGGAAAAGGTAAAGTCGTACAACGCCGCGATTGATTTCGGTTTGAAAGACAAAACGGTGGAGGGAAGTGTGGATTTTTATGTGAAACATGCCACCGACCTTGTAGGCGAACGGTTTATGGATCCGACTACCGGCGTGGGAAGCCTCAACCTGAGAAATATGATCAATTATGCCAACATGCAGACCACCGGCTTTGACGTGGAACTGAACTTCAGAAACCTGACCGGCCGGTTCAGTTGGACCAGTAGCGCATTGTTCAATTATTCGGCAAATACCATTACCCATTATGATGCCGAGGACCAGTTTCTGTATGGCAGTTACCTGGATGCCATACCGCCACCGCACGTAGGCAGGTCCAGAGATGTCCTGTACGCATTACCCTGGTTTGGGCTCGACGGGCAAACGGGATACCCTTTGGTAATGACAGATGGGGGGTTGACCTTGGACTACACAGGGTATTTGAATAGCCTCACCTACGAAGACCTTATCGTTTCGGGAATTACGGTGCCTCCATTCTATGGATCGCTAAGAAACACTTTCGGTTGGAGGAATCTGTCTCTGAGCGTAAACATCACCTGGAAAGCCGGATACGTGTTTCGTAGAAGCTCAGTTAATTACGGTCAGTTATTCAATGCGGGGTTGATGCATGAAGACTTCCTTGCCCGATGGAAAAGCCTAGGAGACGAGAACCGGACGAATGTGCCCGCGATGCCAACGGACGTAGTCAACAACCGCGATTACGTGTTCTTAAATGCCGAACACCTGGTAGAAAGTGGAAATCATATACGGCTGCAGGACATACAGCTCAGCTACAGTTTTAACGAAGGGATGTTTTCCAAAGGGTTCCCGGTCCGGTCGCTCAGGCTGTCGGCTTATGCGAACAACATCGGGATGATCTGGCAGCAGGGCAAAACCGGGCTCGACCCGGATTATCCGAACGCTTCTTACCCGGCATCCCGAAGTATTGCAATGGGTATCCAAGCCAATTTTTAATCGTTAAAAACAGAAATACCATGAATAAAAAATTTCAAATACTCATCTTTATGTCATTGGCGGCATGCTTGCTTGCCGCAGGTTGTGATCAAGGGTTTCTCGACCTCAAACGGGATAAGACACAGGTGGTGCCGCATTCATTGGGCGACTATCAGGCATTGTTGGACAATGTGTCGATTTTCAACCTCCGTGCTGGTTACCACATGAACGTAATCGGTAGCGACGAATACACGGTGGAAGACGATGTTTGGGATCTGTTATCTTCCACCATGCAAAAGAACGCCTATATCTGGGCAAGCGATATTTTTGAAGGGAGTCAAAGTGACGTGTGGAATTTCGGGTATGAACGTATTTTGTATGCAAACACCGTGCTCGACGGCCTAAAAGATACCGAACCAGATACTGGTGAGCGGAAATTATGGCGCCATGTAGAAGGAAGTGCACTTTTTATGCGCGCCTATACCTACTACCAAATGGCCCAGACTTTTGCCCCCGTGTACCGTTCAGATGAATCGCATGCTACGCTTGGGCTGCCATTAAGATTGGAAATGGATATCACTATGCCGGTTCAGCGGGCGTCCTTGGAAGACACTTACAACCAGATGATCGGTGACCTGCAGAATGCCATCCCGATGCTGCCCGAGCATGCCGATTCGAAATTCCGGCCGACCCGCCCGGCGGCGTACGCACTGCTGTCAAAAATCTTCCTGCTTAAAGATGACTATCAATCTGCCTTAGCTTACGCAGATAGCTGTTTGCAGATACGCAGTGTGCTTTTGGACTACAATGGCCTGGATTTGTCACTTCGGTACACTTTTTCTGAGTTTCCGTATGGCGAAAGTAATCCCGAAGTACTTTACATGGAATTGATACCGGGTCAGACCATTGTGAACAGCTCGCGTTTCTGTATCGATATGGAATTGTATAATCTTTATGAGGAGGGAGATATCAGAAAAGAAGCGTTTTTTTTTCCGACGCGGGAGACTTACACCTTCAAAGGGTCATATACCGGCTCCTATAGTTTCTTCGGCGGTCTTGCAGTAGACGAAGTATTCTTGATACGATCTGAATGTTATACCCGGTTGGGAAATCTGGGCAGAGCACTGGAAGATATCAACCATTTTCTCAGAAATCGGTATGAAGCTGATTCTTTTGTGCCCTTCACCGCACAGAACGAACAGGGGATGTTGGTGAGGTTGCTGGAAGAACGTCGGAAGCAGCTGCTTTGCCGGGGAATACGGTGGGAAGATCTGCGTAGGTTCAACAAAGAAGACGCGTTTCAGATTGTATTAACCCGGAAGCTGAAAGGGGAGACCTACACCCTGCCGCCGGATGATGTACGGTATACTTGGCCGATTCCAGATCAGGTGATCAGGCTGAGCGGCATTCCACAAAACCCACGATAGTCGCGGCGGCAAAATATGTTAATGAAAACCCCGGTGGTTCGTACGTGTTTACGTCGAGCCGCCGGGGTTTAGTGGGCTTACTCTTCCCTGAAAGCTGTTTCCTCCAAGGACGCCTCACCTTCCGTCAATATAGTATTGACGGTTTTGTTTTCGGGGTTGTATTCCTCGGGATCGTAGAATAACTGAACCGCACAGCGGTATTCATCCATGGAAAGTTCGCAATTCTCGTCTTCATCGCCAGGCGTATCGATCGGTTGCCCCACCAGATCCTGTCCCTGATTTGCACCATTGCTTTGGATTTCATGCCACTGCAGACCTGGATCGCGATGGCTTAACAGATTGAACGACATCAGCCCGAAAGAAAATACCGCCGCAAGGACGGCTACCAGATTAATTTTAATTACCTTTTTCATTGTTTTACTTTTTTAAGTTCATGAAATGTTGGATTGTATAGTGTCTTTTGGCCGACCCGCCCTCGGCAGTACCGGCCCGGCCGGTACTACTTTGCATTTTGTTCGATAAAACAAGTCCCCAGCCGCTAAGGGCAAGGAAGAATAGGTTGAACAGGAAGTGCTGCTTCCAGGAAAATTCGCTGAGGACTTTCATGCAGCCGCAGGGAATCTTTACCCAATCGGATGCGAGGGCAAGACCGACATAGCCGGTGAACGCCAGCATCAGTACGGATGAGGCCCACATGCCGATTAGGTTTGTTTTGGGATTTGCCAGTAGGATTATCACCGCTGCCTCCGCAATGGGGATGAATCCGATTAGAAAATGCCGGAACCAAAGCGGAAAGTACTGGCGAAGCATAGCGGTTCTGAAAAACTCAAAATCTTCCGCTTTTCCATACAACACGGGTATCCACAATGCCAGCAATATAAGTGTAATGATGAATCGCCGAAGGTTGATGCCGCTGATCGGCCCGCCGTATGTAAGCTGAATTTTCATGAGCGTTTAGGATTTACACCGGGTGTATGAATACTGTTGAACCGGGCTTCGATGGCCATCGGCCCATATGTGGTTGTCAGCGCTGCCCAGTCCCTGGGCGCCAGCGGCATCAATATGCCGTCCTTGCCCAATTCAGGGTCTGTGAAGCGGCGCAGCTCATAGTCCGGCTGCAAGACGCGGTTCAGCATGTTGGCTAGGTAAAGGATAGGTTGTTTTTTATTTTCTGGAAAAGCCTTGACCTCTCGTTTGCGGAAGCGGAGCAGATAGAACGCAGTGTCTTCGCCGCCTTCGCAACAAACGGCGTAGCAGAAATGCTTTTCGTCTTTATACAGCCCATCGGAGATCCAGCAAAGAAAGGCCTCCAACCGCCTCGTCCAGTTGAGGTCATACACCCATAGGTCTATTTCCGCCGAAAGTGTTTCCTCGGGGCGGCCGCCCTCAAAGAGGTTGGTCTGCACCCAACGGACACGGTCCCACGGACCGAGCATTTCAAGTGCGCCGTTTAGTGATTCGGGGAGTTCGGCTTGGAGGTAAAAGGAAGCAAACAGTCCATCCAGCCATTGCATCAGCACCGGGTCGCTTACAATCGGGCAGTGCGCGCAGGGTGCCGCTATGCGTGTGTGCCGCCATTCGACGGTGCCATTTGCCAGTGTGAGGTACGCCACGTGTCCCTCAGTGTGGATGGGGTTGGAAAACCGGATGATAAAAGAATCTGCATGGGAGTCGACTGTAAGACGGGGGCCGAGCATGGCGAACCCGGCTCCGACCAGCAGGTCCTTATTGCTATGGTTCAGTTGCAGATACCGCCGGTAGTGAGCTATCATGGCTGGCGTGGTGGCCGGAACAGGCCGGATTGCTTCCACGTTAGCGATGGTATCTTTTGACTTGATGGTGATGTCTTTTGCTTTATTCATAAAAGCAAAAGTAGGGCAGGCCGAAGGGGTACCTTTGACTTTTCTGATCTGGAAAGTATTGATTTATTTGATACTTTTGAAGAAGCAATTGGCAGTTTGTATATACGTGGCTATTTGTTTAAATTTGTGATATCATTGAGATTATTATTATGGTTCAACTTACAGAAATATTGGGTTTGAGCGTCGCTGAGCGGATTGCTGTGGCTGAAGCCATATGGGATAGTATCAAAAAAGATGAAGTTTCGTTATCTTCGGCTCAGTTAGATGAATTGGATCATCGGATGGCGCTTCACGACAGTGGAGAAATGCCCTATGTCAGTTGGGATGATGTGAAGGCCGAATTAAAGAGGGGCAGCTGCCCGACTGGATATCATTGAAGTCTTCGATTGGTACAATGAAATAGACAGTCACTTGGCTGGTTCTTTGGAAATGTATATTGAAGCCGGTTTAACCACCATACAGCACAACCCGAACTTATTTCAAAAGCAGTATAAGAAAATTAGGATTCATTTCATCAAAAAACGGCACCGGTCCGAATCCGGCGCTGCTGAATAGTTTTTATTTGTTGTACGTACTCGGCGAGACCCCGAACCGTGCCTTATACGTCCTGCTGAAATGTGCGTGGGTCCAACCCACGTAACGTGCCACCATCGCCGGCGAATCGCCTTCTTCCAGTAGTTGTACGGCCAGCTGTAATTTCTGCTCCGTAATATAGGTGCCTAGGGTCTCGCCCCGGTGTACTTTGAAGAGCCTGCGAGCGTAAACGGCCGATAGGTTGAGGGCTTTGGCCACCGTGTCGGCATCTACCGGCTTGCCCGTGCGTATGCAGCGCTTGATGCATTGTTCCATATCGCCAACCCATTCGGCACCGGCAGCCCGGTTACCCGCTTGCTGGCCTAACGATTCGTGCGCGTGGAAAATAAGGTCGAGCGATAGGTGCTGCAACGCCTGCTTGCGCTTGAGGAAGGTGGTGCCGGGTGCCCGCAGGAACCGCTGGATGGATTCGGCCGCACCGTCTCGCATGGAGAGGGCAGAAGTGGTGACGTGCGTGGCCAACTGTGCTTGCAGCGCGGCAATCACATCAGATTGGACGAGAAGCTCCGGGCTTTCTTCGCGGAATAATGCCTTCGGCTTGTGCACCACATAAAAAATCCGATGTGTGCCTTTGCGGAAGCTGCACGCATACCGGCCTGCCGGAAGGTAGCTTACCCGGTATTGGTTTTCCGTTGTTTCTACCAGGGTTTTCTTTGCATCTGGTGTGGTAATGGTTAGGGCGCCCCGCAGCAGGTACAACCAATAGAGATCATATCGGGGGCATTTGATGGGGATGGTGGTTTCCGCAGCGTAAGCCCCAATCTCGATGTAACTCACGTAAACGTCCGGCAGGTCGTAAGCCTGCTCCGAAACCTGCCAATGCGCCTGCCGCCATACGCCGGTGCTTGCACCGGGTAATTGGTGCCGGCACGCCGATAACGCGTCGGCTACGGCTTGCGTATCATGCACCCGTACATTTTCATCAGCAATCTGGATAGCCGAAACCATGTGTTACATCAGTATGATGGATAATTATTCCGGGCTGGTGCCGCCCCGCCATGGTCCGGTATGGCGGTGGCGGCTGCACCCGTTGATATGGAGCGGTCGGTGAAAGGAGTGAGTATGCCGTTGTCCAATTGGTATACGGCATCGGCCAGTGGAAGGCTGTTGTCGCCGTGGCTTACCCACAGGATGGCCATGCCGGTGGCTTTGCGGCGCAGCAGCAGGCGGTGCACACGGGCCTCGGTAGCGGCATCAAGGGCAGAAGTTGCCTCATCCAGTAGGAGTAGTCGGGGCTGGCGGTACAGCGCCCTCGCCAAAGCCACGAGCTGACGCTGGCCGCCACTGAGTAGGCAACCATCGGGGCCGAGGCGAGTATCCAGTTGCTGCGGTAGCGACTGGATGAATGGCAGCAGGCCCAGTTCATTGCAGAGCATTTCCAAGCGTGCAGGGTCGGGCGCCTCGCCCAGGCAGATGTTGGCCGCTAGGGTATCGTCAAATAATTGGACACGCTGGGGCACCGCCGCGATGTGGCGGTGCAGGATGTCGGGGTCTACCATTTCCAGGGGATAGACACCCAATAGGATACCACCGGCGGTAGGGCGGTATTGCTGAAGTAACATAGCGAGCAACGTGCTCTTGCCCGAGCCAGAGGCACCGCGGATGAGCGTAAGGGTGCCCGAAGCCAGCGTTAGGGATAGGCCGCTTAGTGTTTCATGGCCCCGCCGGTAAGCGAAACACACGTCGACCAGCGCCACGGGGAAGATATCATCAGGCGCAAACTGCGTGGCACCGGGTGGATGGTCGGGCGCCATGTCCAGCAGGCCGAAAAGGCGCTCCGCGGCTACGCGGGCTTCCTGCACATGCTGGGCGAGCGGCAGCAATTGGGCCGCCGCCGCACTGAAATAGCCGCTGATGGTGTAAAATGCCACGAGCTCACCGAGGGAAAGCTCACCGCCCAGTACCCGGGCCGCCCCGCCCCAGAGCAACGCCAGCGAAAAACCCTGGGCACAGAGGGCCGTGATTTCTTCGGCCCAGAGCCGTGCCCGCCCGGTGGCGTGGGCAGCGATAACAAAACCGTGTATGTGCGCAGCGAGCTGGAGGCCATGCTGACGCTCCGCCCCGAGTTGCTTGATGGTGCCCATGGCACCGAAGGTTTCCGTAAACCGCGCATCTAGCGCGGCATCGGCAACCAGCAACCGCCGCTGCAAAACGCGGTGTAGGGCGTTGCTCACCACATAGATGCCGGCATAGGCAACGATGCTGAGCAATAGCCACCACGCCAGTGCCGGGTGGTGGGCCAGGGCAACGGATAAGACCAGCAACAAGGATAACGCGGGCACGCCCGACTGGATAAGGTGGTCGTTGACCAAGCGCCGGATGAGGACCACATCGCCCATACGCGAGAGCAGTTCGCCGGCCGACATGCTGTCAAATACGGATTGGGGCAGCTGCAACAAGTGCTTGCTGTAGGCGCGCAGTAGCCGGTCGTCGATGAGGCGGGCGGTGCGCAGCGTGATGGATTTGCGTAGGCCGCTGGCTGCCACCTGCAGCAGGAGGATGAGCGCGAAGAGCAGACCCATATAGTGCAACATGGCGGCTTGCCCCGCCGGGATGATACGGTCGGTGAGGAGACCGATGAATAGCGCGCCGCCCAGGGCCAACCCTGTCGCGCACAATGCCAGGGCAAAGGCCCGCACCAGGTACCGCCGATAGGGCAGTAGCAATTGGTACATGCGCCGCCAGAAACCGGGGGCAGGCTCATTTGCATTTCGCAGGAAGGCCGGCCCGGGGAGGAGCAGGAGGGCGGCACCGGTCCAGTAGCTCTCGAATCGGGCCAACGGCCATCGGCGCTGCCGACCATCGGCCGGATCCAGTATGGTCACCTTACGGTGGCCGGCGTGGGTAATCACCACGAAATGCGCACCCGTATCGACATGGTTGAGGTGCACCACCGCGGGCAGCGGCGCCTGCGCCAGCCCGCTGTAATCGCCCTGCACCGCCTCGGCCTGGAAGCCCAGTTGCTGGGCGGTATGTTGCAGATCGGCCAGGGTGCTGCCCGTGGCGTCGGTGCCAGCGACGACCCGGATGTGGGCCACCGAAAGAGGCTTGCCGTAGTGCGTGGCGATACCCGCTAGGCAGGCCGCACCGCAATCACTTGGGTCGTGTTGCCGTATATTTGTCATGTGTTTGTTACAGTTGAAATTTGTTGTGCTCCGGCATAAAAGGTTACTTTTGGTCGTACTAACACGTTTAAGCAATCCTTTTGTCCCGTCGGACCTAATTGATTATTGATGCTTGCTCCCTTACATGAAGCGCCGTTGGCTTACTTTTTTATTGCTACACTCGTGGCCGTTAGCCTCGCGGCGTTGCGGAAGCGGCGGTTGTTTGAAACGTTGCGGATGCATCCGTATTCCTTATATCGTGGTAAGCGGATGTTCACCGTTTTTACCTCGGTTTTCGTGCATGTGGATGAGAAGCATCTGCTGATCAATGGTGGCTTGCTTTGCCTCACGTTACCCGAAGTGGAGTACATGCTGGTAGACGATTTCGGCGTTTGGGCAGGGCATGGGTTGGAGTTGCTGTTTATTGCATTTACGGCGGTTTTCGTTGGTGTGCTGGCGGCCATCCAACACCGGTACCATCCGGCGCACCGGTCGGCCGGCGCTTCGGCATTGGTTTTGGCAGCTGCCTTGTTTTTCCTGATGTATTTCCCAGTGGAGCCGATTGGCGTGATGCCCGGTTTTATGGCTGGGCTACTGCCCATCTGGATAGCGTTTATCATGTTGTTTGTATTGGTTGTGCAGGTGTGGTTGAGGGAACCCGCTGGCGCCGTTCATTTGTACGGCGCGCTTGCGGGTGTATTGCTGGCCTGTTCGATCCGGCCGATTTCCCTCATCGAAATTGCTGCCTTCGTATCAGAAGAAAGCGATGATAAATCCGCCCGGTACAATCATGCCACCGATCATGCCGATGACGACACGGCCGAGGAGCGACCCTTCCCGGCGTTTGCCGCCTGTGATGGTTTCCGACTGATCGGTGTGCAGGCGATCCATTCCCGTTGGAACGATTAAGGTTGATGGATGTGTGGTGTTAGTATACATGGTATTTTGATATTTAGCGCCTCCCGACATTGGAAGACGGTGGCTAAACTCTGTCTTTATTTTTTAAATACCTAATAGACAATTGATTATATAAACTACACTTATATTTTTCTCATTAATGACCAGTTAATTAAGTAGCGGTATGAAGTTTGATAATTACAAATCTGAGGTGGGTATCCGGATTATGAAAGCCCGTCTGGAGCGAGACATGACCCAGCACCAATTGGCGAAAGCCATTGGACGGACCCAGCCCTCGATCACCCAAATTGAAAGCGGCAAAGTGCTGCCTGGAACAGCCATATTATTTGAATTGGGTAAAGTGCTAGACAAGCCCGTGAACCATTTTTTTCCGGACACGGTACCAAACCGCATGTTCGGATCATCCGTTGTAGGTTTGGTTTGGATGCGCATCCGCTACTGGTGGTATCGTCGTACGCGTAACAAAACCGGCCAAAGCCCGTCTTAATTACGAATTATTAACTGTATTATTTACCAAGCCATCCCCATTCTTGGCGAAGTGGGTTATCGGTGGGCAGGAGCGGTCCTAGGCTACCAAATCCGTTTTCGCGGTCCGGCGGATAGGCGTTGGCTTTAACACCCATTCTACGATGTTAAAGCATTTGGAAAACACAGATGGACGTCCCGCGTCCGTCGAAGGCAGCCTAGCTGCGATTGCACACATTTTTATGAAGGTTGATGAGAGCGGTCTGTTGGACCGGCTATTGGCCGATTATGGTTGTCCATCAGGCAGCTCGGGACCACAGGCTATGCCCGTAGCCAATGCAATGCTAACCGAGCCGCCGTCAAGTACGCCGTTTGTCGCAACCGACGAAGACATCGATTCGGGTCGCTGGATGTCGCGCAAGGAAGCATGGCTCCGCCTTGGCGTGGTTAAATCCACGTTGGAGGAAATGATCAAGTCGGGCGAACTGGCCGCATATCATAAAAGCGGCGACCAACACAAAAAAAAGCCCCGCATTTGGTTGAAACAGACCGACGTGGAGCAGATGTACAAGAGGTATACGCTCCGTAAGGGTAAGGAGAAAAAATGATGCCGCCCAGCGGTATTACCCGAAGGGTTGGTTGCCGACCGGTATCGTTGGCGGATTAAACAATATAGGTTACTCGCTGGCCGGTACGGGAAAGCTATGCTCCGATATGGGGCGGGAGCTACCCCGTACCGTTAAACGGATAAACCGTATGGGACGACTTTTCCCCGATACCGGTAAACAACGTCCCCACACCGGTTAGCCGTTTCCCGGTGTCGGTCAACGGCTCAACTGTACCGGTGCCCGGCTACAGGATATCGGCGGAATCGCCACCGGTACCGGGGAACTTATGCCCTATACCCGTCAACGTTTAAACCCTACCGTTCTTCGTTCAACCCGTATCGGTGAGCTATTTCCCAATACCGTGCAACCCACCACCCATACAGGGTAGCTATTTCCCGGTAGGGGATGACATTCCCACGGTACCGGGCAGCGTCTTCCCCGTACCGGTCAGTATTGTCCCGATACCGGTCAACTTTTTTCCGGTACCGGAAAGCCGGGCATGTTTCCCAATATGCCCGATAAATACCCCTTTAAATGCCCGAATTGTAGCCTAACATGTCCGATAGTGCCCGATAATGCCCGATTTTTCGTTGGCCCGTATTGCCTTTTCCAGTTTTGCTGCATGGAAATAAAAAGAAAGGAGGCCGCCATGTAATTCGCCTACCGCAACGAGGCGGGAAACCGATAGTCGGCAACCCGCGCAGAAAAACAACTGGAACAAGTTAACATCCCGACAGCATGGTGCATCGGGAAAATCGACAACGTAAAAAGCATAAAATGCATACACCAAGAGTATATACGAGTTACAAAGATGCCAGCGACGCCCTGGTAGCGACGTTGGCGGGTAAGACACTGACCGACATGACGGGCAATGCCAACTACCCCAGTCCGATACCGACAATCGAAGACTATGCGGTAGTGGTGGCCGATTACCGCACCAAACATGAGGCGGCGGCCGAAACGGGTGGCAAGTTCGCTAATACCGCAAAAGACCTCGCCAAGCAAGCGCTGCTGGAGCAGATGAAACGGTTGGCCACTTATGTGAATTTCACCGCGGCTGGCGACGCCAACAAACTGGTGAGCTCGGGCTTCATGCTCATACCGCCTCCCGAAGCCCGGAAGGCACCGGAAGTGCCCCTTTGGGTACGTGTACTGCGCGGACCGCAGCGCGGGCAACTGCTGATGAAGATTGCCAAAGTGAAGCACGTGTGGCAGTATGAATACCAGATCGGTACGCGGCTCAACGACGACGACCCCATCGTATGGGGGGATGAGATTTTCACCACGACGGACTCGCGGAGCAATGTCATTACCGGACTGCAGCGCGTAAAGGAATACTGGGTGCGCGTGCGCGGCATGAATGGCCATGGCGTGGGCGACTGGTCCGACGCGGTATCGGGTGTAACGGAGTAAACGGCAAAGGTAATGGACAACGCGGCAATTAAAATCATCCGCGTGGCTGAGGGGAAGCAAAGTACCCTCAGCCACCTTTACATCGACGGCCTCTTCTGCTGCTACCTGCTGGAAGATCGTATCCGTGAGGATAAAATTGCGGGTAAAACCTGCATCCCACCCGGCGACTACGGCCTCTCCCTCAACCATTCCGCTGGCATGCACGCCAAGTATGCAAAGCGCTTTCCCCTGCTACATGAGGGCATGGTGGAGATCATCGAGATCCCCAACTACCAGCTGGTGTTCTTCCACATCGGAAACTACCATCACGAAACGCGGGGCTGCCCGCTCACGGGCTCCTACTGGCAATGGCTAGACGGGGACTACCAGGTGATGGGGTCGCGCACGGCCTATGAATTTGTCTACCCCATGCTGATGGCAGCGATTGAAAGGGGGAATGATAGGTTGGTGGTGGAGAATAGGGAGAATAGATTACCCCATGACGACTGGGTGCAAGCACCCTAGGCCGTCTCTGTGGTAATCTATTAGAGGGTGTTTTAGGTTATCGCATAAGCGACCTAGGGTGCTTGCACCCAGACGCGTTGCGATAACCTAAACACTTAACGTAAAAAATCAAAAAACATGAAAGAAACAACGAAAACCGTCGAACTTCCCGAAGCGGGGAAGGCGACACTTTATGACAGGATCAAGGAAATGTTGGCGGTGGCCAGCCAACTCATCATTGCTTCGCCGGTGAAACTGCCCCCCAAGGTGGTGGTAGCAGCGCGGTACCTCGCTCTGGCACTGGGCGTGCTGGAGGCGATTGAAAGCGGCGTGCGAAAGGAGGAAGGAGAAACCGATGAAAATGGCTAACACTCAGCTCGGCATCTGCACGGGCGGCGGTACATTACTCAGCGTGATCGCCCAGTTGGGCGTGCACGACATGGTCAAAACCGCCGTGCTGGCCGCCGTCGGCGCGGCGGTGAGCTTCGCGGTAACGTGGGTGTTGCAACGGTGGCGACGCCGATAGCTCAACGCTTTCAATCGAACAAAAAGGGGTGTCTGCGATAACGTGGGCATCCCTTTTTATTAATACGTCCGGTCTTCCTTGGTGGGTTTTCGGGCTTTACTACCTGTTAATTTGTTGTCAGGTGTTTAAAAATTGATGCTTTTAGGTTATATTTGTGTTTCGTTGTAAGCTAGGTGTTTTGTTGAGAAATAAATTATTGGATTCGATTAACGCTGTACGCTGGCGATACTGGAATAGCCTGGTGGGTAAACCTGATGAAACACCGCGCCAGAACCGTGGGTTCAACGTGGTATCGATATTCGTATTCCTATTGTTGGCTATCTTGATACCGCTCGACTGGTATTTGGGGCTGACCGAAATTGCCACAGTACTCCTCGTTACCGAAGGGATGCTCCTTGTGATGTATTTCCTCTCGCGATATCGCGGATGGTACCAAACAGGCCTGCTGGTGTACATGGCTTGGAGTTACCTGCTGATCACGTTCGTTTTCCTGTATAACGGTGGGAGCGATGGACCGGCACTTTATTTTTTCCTGCTGTCTTACCAGCTTGTCATCGTTTTTGCGAGCGAACGCCTGCAGCCGGTAGGCATGGTATTGCATCTTATTTTTCCTGTCGGCCTATTGGTGCTCGAATATGTCAATCCAACAATCGTAATGGCTGGCTACGAATCCGAAAGCAACCGTTATATTGATCTTATCACATCGCTGCCCATCATCGTCATCTCTATTTTTCTAACCACCCGATACCTCCGGAGGGCGTACGACCGTGAACGGACGGCCGCCGAAGCACGGGCCCAACTGATAGAACGCCAGAGTGAACGCATCAGGAACCAAAACCGGTTGCTGCAAGACGCAAATCATGAAAAGCTGGAGCTGATCTCTATTTTGGGCCACGACCTGCGGAACCCCTTGAGCGCGATTACAGGCACACTTGAAATCCTGTCGCAGGCGGAACTCCCGCCTAGGGAGGAGCGGAAACTGAAGGAGGACTTATTGATTGCGGCACGAAACACGTCCGACCTATTGAATAACGTGCTCTCCTGGGTGCTCGCACAGGTAAAAGGAATTCATCCAGTATTTACCGTGGTGGAACCGATGGTCGTCATCGATCGTATATTGGACGTACAGCGATTTGTCGCCGAAAAAAAAGACATCGCCATTCGCGTGGATGCGGCTGATGACGCCTTGGTGGCTGCCGATATGGAGATGCTGGAACTGATTATCCGCAACCTGGTTAGCAACGCCATTAAGTTTACCGGGCAGGGCGGACAGGTAACGGTGGGCGTAACCGCAAATACAGAACAAGAAGAATGTACCATCTTTGTACGCGATAACGGCGTTGGCATGACCGATGAACACATCAAGGCGATTTTCAACGGGCAGATCCAATCGACATACGGAACCGAAAGCGAGAAAGGAATCGGTTTGGGCTTATTCTTGTGCCGCGAACTGACGCACCGGCTGAACGGTAGGATAAACGTGAAAAGTGAGCCGGGCGCCGGTTCCACATTCTACCTCACACTGCCGATTGCTCACACGGCTATGGCCGATGAAAGGGTGGCCGCCGCCCTGCCCAATGGTGAAGCCTATGCCTAGATTGGGAAAAATTTCCTTTTTGAATATACTTAAGGGATGGTCAGCAAGTGATGACTCACCTGAATCAATGAAATAACTATACATCTGCCAATTTATGCAGGTAACACGACGTCAAAGTTGTCAGGAAAGATGCTCAAAATCATCGTTGATGTTACCTTTGCAAATCCGAAGGTAGCACATGATGGTATTTCTTAAAGGCGGCAGAAAACTTACTGGTATTTTCATAGCCAAGACGGTATGATACCTCTTTGATCAGTAAATGGTTGTCGATGAGCAGTTCTTTGGCCAGCTGCATCTGCTGCTCCTGGAAATACTGGTATACCGGCTTGCCGAAGAGCTGTTTGAATTCCGCTTTGAGTTTACTCTCTGAAACCCCGAACCGGGAGGCCAGAAACTCGATGCCCGGAAATTTACCGAGCAGGTGCTGGGCTAGGTAGTGTTCAACCCGGTGGATATTGAACTTGTCTTGATAATCTACCGGTACGTTGTTGGCAATGACCTGCTGTTCCTTACACAGGTTAAAGAAGTCAAAAATGAGATTCAAGGTATCGTGTTTCAGGCGCAGGAAATCAATCTGTAAGCGGTTGCCGTTTACATTCATAGCCTCGTCAAAACGCTCAAAATTTGCTAAGACCTCCTGATCGCCCGTTACGGGCCAGACAATAAACTCTTGGTCGGAGTCGACAAACGCTTTCAGGTCACCTTCCACAAACAGGCTATTCCAGGTCAGGTTGTGCTGCAACCAAAACTGTCCACCAGCGATTGGGGCGATTTCCCGTTATAGGGTAAATGGTAAAAACCTTTACTGTAGGTGAAGAAATACTGCTTGAATTGACTTAACCAGCTTTTTAATTTTAAAGTGGGCATTGGTAAGTTTAAATGATCCGCACAATTATCTAGACAAACCTACACAAAAATAACTTATCGGGCTGTTTTTTCTCGCGTTTTATACCTTATCGGGCTACCTGCCCTTGCAGCAGATACGGTAATATTGCACCGTATTAAAAAGTAAACAATGTCTATGTTCTCCATCATACCCCTCAAGCACATTGTCACGCTGGTAGGTGGCAGCTTCGCGTACGATGGCACAGCTAAATCATAGGCTATCACCGAAACCTTACCAGTCGGTACCACGTCCTATACTGGCAACAGCCTGACGGACGTGGGTACCCGGCAGGTGCGTGTGGATAACAGCCGCATCAGCACACCACCCATGAAATCGGGCTCAACTACCGGCTCGGTGGGAGGCAAGAATTGTTGTAGGAGAACACGTACCGTCTCTGTTATTTTGAGTCACACCCAAGCCATGGCACGTTTTTGGTGGCCATTTTGGCCTATGAAAGGAAGAATGAATACCTATTTTGCATGGATGAGCATCGTGCTGTTGATCGGCGCGGGCGCTTGTGAGGAGAAAACGCAACTCCTTACCGGTACGAGGGAAAGCGATGAAGAAAAGCTGCGGGAGCTACGCGAGAAAATCGATTCGCTCTCGCTGATGTATCCCTGCGGCGACGCTTCCGAATGGCGATTTACCGCCATCGGTGCGAAGGCTTGCGGCGGCCCCACGGGCTACGTGCCCTATTCAATCAAGTTGGATACAACGGCTTTCCTGAAAATGGTGGGAAGCTACACCGCGCTTCAAGATGCGTACAACCGCGAATACGGCATCGCCTCGGATTGCGCCTATGTAATGCCGCCCAACCAGGTAGTCTGCGAAGCGGGCAAACCGAAGCTGGTGTGGGAAGATCTGTCCGTACGATAAATAAAGCAAACCATGGAAGTAAAATGGGGGATAATCGGTGCCGGCGACGTAACCGAAGTGAAAAGCGGCCCGGCATTCCAACAGGTGGAACATTCGCACTTGGTAGCAGTGATGCGTCGGGATGGGGCGAAAGCAAAAAGCTATGCCGAGCGCCACGGCGTGCCACGGTGGTGCACCGATGCGCAACAGCTTATGGACGACCCCGAGGTGAATGCGATTTATGTAGCCACGCCGCCCGATACGCATCTGCACTATGCCACCGCCGCATTGCGGGCGGGAAAGCCGGTGTACCTCGAAAAACCCATGACATTGAACCGTGAAGAGGCGAAGGCGTTGGTAGAGGCACAGCAGGCATCCGGCGTAAAGCTATCTGTAGCCCATTACCGTCGCGAACAGCCCTACTTCAAGAAAGTGAAGGAATTGATTGATGGCCACATCGGCACACCGCGCATTGCCAACCTGCGATATTACCAGCAGCCGCTCGCCGCGGACATACTGCAGTCGCCCGGAATGCAATGGCGGCTCAATCCGGAGCAATCCGGCGGGGGGTTGTTCCACGATTTGGCTCCCCACCAGATCGACCTGATGCATTATTTTTTCGGAGATATAGCGGAAAGCGGCGGTATGGCCCGCAACCAGGCAAAGTTATATGGAGCCGCTGATGTGGTATCGGGCCAGGTCTGGTTTGAAAATGGGGTGCTTTTCAACGGGCAGTGGGCCTTTAACGTGGCGGAAAAGCGTGATGTGTGTGAAGTGATCGGCTCGGAGGGGAAGGTTTCGTTCTCGGTATTCGATTACCAGCCCATTAAATTAGTGAACGGACGAGGTGTGCAACAGTTCAACTTTGACCCGTTACCGCACGTGCAGCAACCCATGATTGCGGCGGTGGTTTCGTATATCCGGGGTGTGGGACCTAATCCGTGCAGCGTGCAGGAAGGGTGCGACGTGATGAAGGTGTTGGATCATTTCGTGGAGGACTATGGCTAGCGTTCAAAAATCCATTGTACTACTGGGTTGCTTTGATACCAAAGGGCCCGACTTTTCGTTTCTACGCGCCTGTATATTGGGGCATGGCGAGTCGGTGATGACCATCAATACGGGTACGTATGGGAGTACGGGCGATTTCCCGGTCGACTTTGAAGCCAATCGGGTGGCTTCGGCAGCAGGACATACCCTCGCCGAACTGCAGGAACGTGCCGACCGCGGCTATGCGGTAGATGTGATGGGGCGTGGCGCTGCTAGCATCCTGAAGCGACTCCACGAGGAGGGTAAGCTGAAAGCGGTGATGGGTATGGGCGGTGGCGGTGGCACCTACATCGCCCTGGCCGCCATGCAAGCGGTTCCACTAGGCATTCCGAAATTGTGCGTCAGCACGGTGGCATCGAAAGACCTTTCACGCCAGGTGGGCAGCAAAGATATTGCGTTGATGCCGTCGGTGGTCGATATTGCCGGACTGAACAGTATCAGCCGGATGCTGATCAAGCAGGCAGCTGCGGCCCTCTGCGGAATGGCCAATGTGCAGGGTGAAAGCGAGACATCCGACACCAAGGGACGGATTGCGATTTCGATGTTTGGCAACACGACTGCCTGCGTAACGGCCTGTACCGAATTGTTGCAAGCGCGCGGATATGAAGTGTTTGTATTCCATGCCAACGGGGTGGGCGGGCAGACCATGGAATCGCTTATCGATGAGGGATGTTTTGATGGAGTGCTAGACCTTACGACCACCGAGCTGGCCGACGAGCTGTGCGGTGGTATCTGCAGTGCGGGTCCGGCGCGTATGGAGGCGGCGACCCGTTGCGGTGTGCCGCAGGTGGTGGCCCCAGGGTGCTTGGATATGGTCAATTTTGCCCACCCGGATACCGTACCCCCGCGGTACCGCCAGCGCCAATTTTACCATTGGGCACCCGACGTGACGCTGATGCGCACCGACGCGGAGGAAAACCGGCAACTGGCCGGGCTGCTTACGGGTAAGCTTAATCGTGCACAGGCACCTGTCGCTATCCTTTTACCCACCTACGGGCTTTCGCAGATTGACGCCGAGGGGGGTGTTTTTTCGGCACCGGAGACGAACCGCGCACTGTTCGATACGATACGCGCAACGGCAAGTGAGCACATAGCCGTAACGGAGATTGCTGCGCACATCAACGAGGAGGTTTTTGCCCGGCAGGCTGTGGAGACGTTGCTCCAACTTATGGGGCGTTAGTTGTGGTAAGGTTTTTTGTTTTCCGCTCTATGCCGCGGGGCATGGCACTTGGAATGCACCCAAGTGCCCAAGGTGCTTCGGCTTGCCTGCTCCGTTGCAACCCGTTGCCGCATGCACCGCAGCGAACCGAAGCCACCCCCATGCATTAGCCCATCCCTTCGTTCGTCGGTTCGCTATCGGGCATGCCTGGCTGCCGGTTGCTGCCTCCGCAGGCTAGGCCGTCTGCGTTCAACTGTTATCTTCGGATGGTTTCGCTCCAAAGGCATCCAGCGCCCGCGCATGCTCGCCATGAAGGCGACTTCTCTTTTTCCGCTCTATGCCGCGGGGCATGGCACTTGGAATGCACCCAAGTGCCCAAGGTGCTTCGGCTTGCCTGCTCCGTTGCAACCCGTTGCCGCATGCACCGCAGCGAACCGAAGCCACCCCCATGCATTAGCCCATCCCTTCGTTCGTCGGTTCGCTATCGGGCATGCCTGGCTGCCGGTTGCTGCCTCCGCAGGCTAGGCCGTCTGCGTTCAACTGTTATCTTCGGATGGTTTCGCTCCAAAGGCATCCAGCGCCCGCGCATGCTCGCCATGAAGGAATGACGCTGCGGATTGGAACGTAGATAGGTCTGTGATAGCTGCGTCTGGGTGCTGTCAGTAACGCCCGTTCGGAGGCAGGACCGGCCTTGGCGCAGTTGGATGTGTAGGCCGTGGTGGTGCGTTGCAGCAACGATGGGGTACCTACCTCACCAAGTGGAACCCCGCCATGGGGTGGGCCATGGGTGCAGGCGGCCTAGGGTTCGCGCCGTTGCACCAGCGCGCAGCCGGAACAACAACTGCGGCACAGCCTTGCGTTTTGGTTCTTTGGGGCAAGCCAAAGAACAAAGCCCTGTCGCGGCCAGCGACGGAAAGCCTCGCAGGCAGGCATAGCCAAGCAGATTTGCGTATATTATTAAACTTGCCGACCTTCGTGCCACAGACAAAAAACGATTTTAACTATGCCAAATCCATGGACCGGGGTAGGTAACCCCTATACGAAACAGGAAGTAAGGGAACGCTTGCAGCAGACGCTAGCCGATAAGAAGGCCATCATTGCGGCGGGTGCAGGCACCGGTATCAGTGCCAAATTCATCGAGCGCGGCGGTGCCGACCTCATCATCATCTACAATTCGGGGCGTTTCCGCATGGCCGGGCACGGGTCGACAGCCGGGCTGATGGCTTACGGCGATGCGAATGCGGAGGCACTGGAAATTGGTGAATTTGAGGTGCTGCCGGTGGTGAATGAGGTGCCCGTGATCTGTGGCGTACATGGATCCGATCCGAGGCGCCGCATGTGGCACCACCTGCTGAAAGTAAAAGACATGGGTTTTTCGGGTGTTAATAATTTCCCTACCCACTCCATCGTAGACGGGCATTTTAGGAATGTGCTGGAAGAGACAGGGATGGGCTTTGCCAAGGAGGTGGAGATGATTAGGTTAGCCACGAAGATGGACCTGTTTTCGATTGTATATGTAGCCACGCCTGAAGAAGCCAAACAAATGGCCGATGCGGGTGCCGATGCCATCATTTCGCACGTCGGTACCACGGTGGGTGGATCCATCGGTGTGGTGAACGCGTCGCGTAGCATGGATTTTGCGGTGGAGCGCACGCAGGAAATCATTGAAGCGGGTCGGTCGGTTAACCCCGATGTTTTCTTCCTTGCCCACGGTGGGCCCATCAATACACCGGAGGACGTCCGTTGGGTGCTTGACCACACCGATGTACAGGGTTTTGTGGGGGCTTCTTCGTTGGAGCGGATGGGAGTGGAAGAGTCGCTCACCGCGTTGACGCGCTCCTTTAAAGCGTTGACGTTGAAATAGTACGATCACCGATTAGGCCGGCAGCGAAACAATAAAGCTGGTGCCTGTTTCGCCATCGCTTTCCATCTCGATGGTGCCACCATGAGATTCGATGATGGTTTTGGTAAGGTACAACCCTAAGCCGGTAGTTGGTTCGCCGGCCGTACCGGGGCGTCGGGCTTTCGTGAATTTGTCGAATATCCGATCGCGCATATCCTTGGGGATGCCGATGCCGGTATCGCGCACCACCAGAAATACCCGGTCGCCGGGGGCTGCGCGGGTGGATAGCGTAATGGTACCGCCGGGGTGCGAGAACTTAATGCTGTTTGAAAGCATGTTATTAATGGCCCTTTTTAGCTTGTGGCGGTCTACCTTGATGTTAAGATTGCTGTATAACTGTTTGGATAAGTTCAACTGTTTATTATCCAACTGCTCGCTCAACGAGGTGGTGCATTCATCAACCAATTCGTCGATATTTTCCATTTCTAACGATAGTGTTTCGGTGGGCGACTGTTCCGTGTTTAGGATATCCTGTATCAGTACCTGCGCATAGTCGCAGCTTTCGCTCAATTTGTCAATCAGTTCCTGGTGTTGACCCAGTGCGGGGTCGGCCCGCAGGATGGTGCCCAGCATGGTAATGGAGGCAATGGGGCTACGGAGGTCGTGTGCCGCAGCCAGCAGCGCAGCGCGTTGTTTTTCATGGTCGATATGCAAGTGCGTAAGTAAGTCGATTTGTTTGATGATACCATAGAAGCTTCCCTTGAAGGTAACGGGAAGTGCCGTGGCACCCGTGGCTTTCATTCGGGTCAGTACCGAGCTGACCGACGCGTTGGAGGTGACCGATGGCCATTGGCCCAAACAGTCAACCACCACCTGATGCCGTTTCATGGCCAGGTCTGACGCGGTGAGGATACCGATGGGATGCTCGTTGTCAACGACAACCAACACATCGGCGGTGTGCAAGAGCTGGGTGGCATAAACGGTTCCGGCATAGGCATCGATCGTGGTGTATTGTTTGGTTATCAGCGATTGTATGTTCATTGCCCCGTTTGTGTTTCGTGTTAACTATTTAGGTTACTCAACGATATCCGCACATGCATATCAACCTGGATCAGTTCACCTTCACCGACATGTTCGAAAACATGCTGTTGCAACACATTCATAATTCGTTCTACCGGGATTTTGGTGAGGACGCGCCGATGGATGAAGACCGCTTCGATACCTTCGTGCCCCACCTCCGAATCGACGGGCTGAAAGGTTCCCGGTGCCAAAAGCTCCAGTGACTTACCCAGGCCGCGCTTGCCCTGGGTCGCATTTCTTGCCAAGATCAACACATCGTGCTGCAGGGGCAGCTGGAGTGTTTCGAAGCTGATATCGATGCCATATGTCTTTCCGGTATGCATTTTAGTTTGCCCATTGGTGGGACGTCATGTATAGACCTTCCCGCTGTACTAAAGTGACGGCAAAGGTAAAAATGCCGGCTTTTTTAACAAGGATAAACCGGTTGATAATCAGATATTGTAGTGGATTGCCGACAAGGGTACAACCTCACGGAATACGGCCGTAGGATTTACCTGTTGATCTTTACGCGTAATACTTGCTGATGGTTGGTGATGTAGATGGTTTTCTCGTCGGCCGATAAGGCCACATTGGATGCAGCCTTGTTCAGTTCGATTTTACCGAGCACGCGGCCTGCGCGGTTGAATATCCACACGCCGCCGGGTCCGCTGGCGAAGACCGTACCGTTTTTTGTGATTTTCAGGCCATCGGGTAGGCCGGGCAGGCTATCGCGCTCGGCGGTGGCGCTGTAAAACAACGTGGGGGTGGTTGGTGCTTCACGGACATCGAGCGTGTACCAGTTGGCCGCATTTGGGTCGGAACTGGCCACCAATAAGGTGTGCCCATCGGGGAAGAAAGCAATACCATTGGGCCGGGTGATACGGTCTGTTAACAAAATGACGTCGCCTTCCGGCGTTAATTTATACACGCCGTTGAATGGGATTTCCTTTGCCGGGTCGTCATCATTTTGCGCCGGTAGCCCATAGGGAGGGTCGGTAAAAAACAATGTGCCGGACGTGTTGTAGACGGCATCGTTGGGGCTACTGAAACGCATGCCTTCATATTGGCTGGCCAGGGCAGAAAAGGTGGCTGCCGGTTTATCCAGGGGTGCCTCCATCCGCGCTACCTGCCGGTTGCCATGTTGGCAGAGCACGAGATTTCCGCTATGATCCAGCAACAAGCCGTTGCTGCCGGGCTCTTTGCTTTGGGTAGGTGCTGCACCGGTGTAACCACTTGGTTGTAGATACACCTCGGTACCGCTTTCTTCGGTCCATTTATAAATCGTGTTTGAAGGTACGTCCGAGAATAGTAACATCTGTGTCGTTTCTACCCACAGTGGTCCCTCGCTCCATTTAAAACCTTCGGCAATGATCTCAATCGTGGCATTGGTGTCTATGATGGCATCCAGCGCCGCGTCGAGGCGCTGGATACTGCCGGTGGTCTTGTAGTTGGACTGCTGAGGTTGTTGGTTTTGGCAAGCGATGGTTATGCCGAGCATCAATGGGATGGCCAGAAAGCGGAGGTATTTCGCTTTCCGGGGGTGCTGTTGGTCGGCAAATTCAGGGGATGCGGCACTAGTTGGTGTGGTAAGCATGGGTTCTGTTCTCTCTGTTTCTTGGCTAAAGGTATTAAATTTTAAGGAGTAGTCGTAAATGATAAAAAAAGGATATTTTCCTTGCAAATTTCGAAATAAAGGGTTTCCTTTGTCGCGGAAATAGCAATCACAGTGAAAAAAAACACGACCATTACAACAACGATTACCACCGGGTATAATACACGGAGGAAGTAATTTTATGTTGTAGTCGTAACGATAAAAACCATAAAGCGCCTTCCTCGAGTAGAGGAGGGCGTTTTTAGTTTCAACAGGTGGTATAGGAGATAACATGAAGATACTCAAATTTGGCGGTACATCCGTAGGTACCGTAGAAAGCATCGGGGCGGTGCTCGAAATCGTAAGGAAGTCGCACGAGGCCGGCGAGCGGCCAATCATTGTGCTCTCGGCAATGGCCGGTATGACCAACCTGCTCACCCGGCTTGCCACGGAGGCGGCGGAAGGGAAAGATTTTGTCGACGGATTGAAAGAAATGGAATTGCGCCATTTCTCGGTAGTAAAGCAACTGATTGCTGTAAAACGGCAAAATCCCGTATTTACCAAGTTGAGGATTTACCTGAATGAATTGGAAGACCTGCTGCAGGGTGTGTATAACCTCCGCGAACTGAGCTTGCAGAGCAAGGATCTGATTGTGAGTTACGGCGAACGGTGTTCGGTACTGCTGGTGAGCAAAATTGCCGAGCAATATTTCCCAGCGGTAGATTTCGTGGATACCACGCAGCTCATCCAAACCGACAGCCATTTCGGTAGCGCACATGTGAACCAGTCCCTTTCGGAGCAAGCGATTAGGGCACATGTGGCCGAAAGCGGATCGAAGCTATTGTTCTTTACGGGATTTATCGCCGCCAATGAACAAGGGCGGGTAACTACCCTAGGGCGGGGTGGGAGCGACTATACCGCAGCCATCATCGGCTCGGCACTCGGGGCTGATGCGATCGAGATCTGGACCGATGTAGATGGGATGCTAACTGCAGACCCCCGTATGGTGAAGAAAGCGTTTTCACTGCCTGTTCTTTCCTATACAGAAGCCATGGAGCTGTCTTACTTCGGGGCGAAGGTCATCTATCCTCCAACGATGATTCCGGCATTTCTCAAGAAAATTCCCATTCTGATCCGCAATACGTTTAATCCGGAGTTTGCCGGCACCATGATTCAGTACGATAGTGGCAAGACCGCATTGCCGATCAAAGGCATCTCGTCCATTCCAGCCATCAGCATCATCAATGTGATGGGTGGGGGCATGGTGGGCCGTACGGGTTTCAGCGGCCGCTTATTTACGTTGCTGGCCCGCGAAGAGATCAACGTGGTATTGATTACCCAGTCGTCCTCCGAGCATAGCATCACCTTTGCCGTGCACCCTGCCGATGCGCAGCGGGCAAAGGCGCTGATCGAAGCCGAGTTTGAGCTGGAATTGCAGGCCAATAAGCTATCGGAACCCGAAATTGAAGGAAACCTTTCGGTACTCGCCATTGTGGGCGAAAACATGAAGCAAACGCCGGGTATGTCGGGCAAGTTATTCCACGCCCTGGGCCGTAACGGGATTAATGTGCGGGCCATTGCCCAAGGCTCATCGGAATATAACATTTCGGTCATCATCAGCCATGACGATTTGGCAAAAGCGTTGAATGCGGTGCACGATGCGTTCTTTGCTAAGCTGAATAAAACATTGCATGTGTTTAACGTGGGTACCGGCAACATCGGGTCGACCCTTTTCCGGCAGATACGCGAACAGCACGGCTTCCTGCTCGATAACAACGACATTGAAATTAAAGTCGTCGGCATTAGCAATTCGCGGAAGATGCTCTTCCATGGCGAAGGCATCGCGCTGGATGATTGGAAAGCGCAGTTGGAGGCCTCGGACGAACCAGCCGATTTGGATGTATTTGTATCGCGGATGAAGCAGATGAACCTACCCAACTGTGTGTTTATCGATAATACTGCAAGCGAGTTGCCCATCAAGCATTACGAAGGATTGTTCCAATCGAACATCTCGGTGGTGACTTGCAACAAAATAGCCAATTCGGGCCGCTATAAACAATACCGGATGCTCCGGGATACCGCCCGCCGGCATGGCGTGGATTTCTTTTATGAAACCAACGTGGGTGCGGGGCTGCCGATTGTTCGGGTACTTCGCGACCTGATGATGAGTGGCGACCGGATTGTCCGTATCGAGGCCATCCTTTCGGGTACGATTTCTTATATCTTCAACAACTTTACGGGCGACGCGTCGTTTTACGATGTGGTGAAAACTGCGCAGGAGCTCGGCTATACGGAGCCCGATCCGCGCGACGACCTGAAAGGTACGGATTTCATGCGTAAGATGCTGATCCTGGCCCGCGATGCGGGGTACCCGCTCGAACCCGAAGCGGTGCAGCTTGGGGGCATCTTGCCCGATGCCTGCATCAATGCGGCTTCGGTGGATGATTTTTACCGTGAACTGAAAGCCGCCGATGCCCATTTCGATGCCTTGAAGAAAAAGGCGCAGGCGGAAAACAAGGTGCTCCGCTATATCGGTACACTGGCCGATGGCCAGGTAAACATTGCACTGGAAATGGTGGATGGCAACCATCCGTTTTTCGCCCTGTCGGGCAGCGATAACATCATTTCGTTTACGACCGAACGGTACAAGGAACGGCCGTTGGTGGTTAAAGGACCGGGTGCCGGAGCGGAGGTGACCGCAGCGGGGGTATTTGCGGATTTGGTCAATGTAGGGGCATAATTAAATGGAAGCTATGGAAAAGGAACAAGTACATGTGTTTGCGCCCGCTACGGTGGCCAATATGGTTTGTGGGTTTGACGTGCTGGGGTTTGCCCTCGATGAGCCGGGTGACGAAGTGCGTATGCGGAAGGTGGAAGAGCCGGGTGTCCACTTGGTAGACGTAACCGGAGACGATGGGCGACTGCCCCGCGAAGCCGCAAAGAATACCGTGAGTGCCAGTGTGCTGACCTACCTGCGGCATATCGGGCGGACCGACCTGGGTGTAGCCATCGAATTGCATAAGCAGATGCCTATCGGCAGCGGCTTGGGGTCGAGCGCAGCAAGCACCGTGGCCGGACTATTCGCCATCAATACGTTACTCGGCAACCCGCTGTCGCGCGAGGAACTGCTCCTCTTTGCGGTAGCGGGCGAAGAGTTGGCCTGCGGCCACGGCCATGCCGATAACGTGGCACCCGCATTGATGGGTGGAATTACCTTGATACGGGGTTACGATCCCCTAGACGTGGTGAAGCTGCCCGCCCCACCGTCGCTATTCGCATCGGTGGTGTTTCCGCACGTGGATGTGCCTACGCGCGATGCGCGCCAGATGATCCGCAAGAAAGTGGCGCTTCAGGATGCCGTAACACAGTGGGGCAACATCGCCGGATTGGTGGCTGGGCTTTATAGCAACGATTACGAACTCATCGGGCGGAGCATGCACGATGTACTCATTGAACCCACCCGGGCTATCCTTATTCCCGAATTTTATGAGATGCGCCGCGTGGCCATGGAATCCGGCGCACTCAGCTTCGGTATTTCAGGATCGGGACCATCGGTCTTCGCTTTCGCGCAAAGCAAAGACGTGGCCACCCGCATTACCGCTGCCGTGCAGGAGCTCTTGAATGGGCAGGGCATCGATAGCAACGGCTACGTATCGGGCATCAACAACACAGGGCCAAGAGAAATAGGGGACTAAATTGAATCAGACAACCATGCAACTGTATAGTACAAACAATAAAGATTTACGTGTACCGTTCAAGGAAGCGGTATTTAATAGCTTGCCGGCAGATAAAGGCTTATACATGCCGGAAACCATCCCGACACTGGATGCACATTTCATCCAGCACCTCTCTCGGTTTAGCTTCCAGGATATCGCATTTAAGGTTGCTTCGGCATTGATCGGCGATGCCATCCCTGCGGCGGATTTGCGCCGTATCATCGATGACGCCATTGATTTCGATGCGCCGGTGCGCCCGCTGGATAGCGGTATGGCCGTGTTGGAGCTGTTTCACGGCCCTTCACTGGCGTTCAAGGATTTCGGTGCCCGTTTTATGAGCCGTGTGATGGCGGCGCTTTCGCAAGCGGACGACCGGGTGCTCGATGTACTGGTGGCAACCTCCGGCGACACCGGCGGAGCTGTAGCGTTGGGTTTCCTTGGGGTGCCGGGCACGCGGGTGACCATACTTTACCCCAAGGGGAAGGTGAGCCCCATACAGGAATTGCAACTCACGACCAACGGTCAGAACATCCATGCCATCGAAGTGGATGGCACCTTTGACGACTGCCAGGCACTGGTGAAAGAAGCGTTCAACGATCCGGAATTGAAAGCAGCGTTGCGGCTCACCTCGGCCAACTCGATCAACATTGCCCGGCTCATACCGCAGACCTTCTACTACTTTTATGCCTATGCCCAGTTGCAGGCACAAGGGATACGTGACGTTGTCTTTTCGGTGCCCAGCGGCAATTTCGGTAATATCGGAGCAGGCCTACTGGCCTATAAAATGGGGCTGCCCGTGAAACATTTCATCGCCGCCACCAATGTGAACGATACCGTACCACGCTTTTTGCACGACGGCCGGTATGAACCGCGCCCTTCGGTACAGACATTGGCCAATGCCATGGACGTTGGCAATCCGAGCAATTGGGTACGCATCATGGATATGTTCGATAACGACCGGGAAGCATTGAAACGGTTAGTGTCATCTTATACCGTTACCGATGCGGAAACGAGGGGCGCGATCCAGACGCTATTCGATCGTTATGGTTACGTTGCTTGTCCGCATACTGCAATTGCGTGGCTGGCTGCGGAGCACTATCGCCAAGAGCATCCGGGTACGTATGCATCGGTTTTCCTGTCGACTGCCCACCCGTGTAAATTCCCTGAGGTATTTACCGAGGAACTGACGGCGAAAATAGCCCTCCCCGTACAGGTAGACGGGTTGAAAGACCGGAAAAAAGAAGCGATGGCCCTGGATGTGGACTTTGGTGCTTTTAAACGCTACCTGCTGGGTGGGCGGTAGGTTATTGCACCTCGAATTTCATCCATGCATCTTCATCGCGGCCGAAAATAAATTGTTTCGGATGGAGGATTTCCGCCAGGATTTCGATGTCATCGCCAATGAGTGCCCCCGGCTGCCGCAGGTGGTCGGGGTGGTGGATGATAAACACATTACCTTGTTTTACCGCTGTTGTTTGGGCCCATTCGGGCGCGGCGAGCAGTGCCGGTAGCGCAGCCAGCAGTTGGGGCATGGGCGTTTCACTGATAACCACAATTACATCGGCAGATATGCCCTCGGTAAGTAAGCTGATGGGGATGCCGCCCGCGGTACGCGCGGCGGTTTCAAGATACGCATCGCTGATGAGTTGAACTGGTGAAAGGTCAGCCAAAAACAATACGCGCGGTTTGTTTTCATCAGCAATGAACTTTAATTTATGCGTAATGATATTGATGCGCTCTTCGAGGTCTTCGACCAACTGGTCGGCTTTTGATGCTGCATGAAGTGTATTACCGATATCGTGGATGGCGGTGTATACAGCATCAGGCGTGTGCGCACGCAGAAGTGCTTCGTGATGGGGCGCCTGCTCCAGTAGCGGGAGACAGGCCGTATCGAGGTCGAGGGCAGTCAGTATGCTTTGGAGAGATAGGGGTGTACTTCGCATGGAGGCAAAGGTACGCAAGTGCCCCCATTATCACCAAAGCAATACATTAAAAACATGGATATCTGGAAGCGAAATGAACGACGCGTTTAACTGGATGCGTTCTTGGGTGACGTCACTTTGGGGTTGTTTTGCTACCAGTATCAGGGCCACGAAAAATGGAATGACAAGCAGC
Organism: Parapedobacter flavus; assembly: GCF_035818675.1. Classification (NCBI taxonomy): domain Bacteria; kingdom Pseudomonadati; phylum Bacteroidota; class Sphingobacteriia; order Sphingobacteriales; family Sphingobacteriaceae; genus Parapedobacter; species Parapedobacter flavus. Next base: position 3,641 of record NZ_JAYKZZ010000026.1, on the reverse strand, counting down.
ATGAAGGGCGAAATGTTACTGAGAAACTTTTTCATCTTTTGTATGTTTCAGGGTTAGCTAATCGCATCAATTCTTTTTGCACACTACAAATAAACCAATTACAACCTAGCTGTGAAAAATTTTTAGACCAACGGTAGGATTTTCTAGACCAACGGGATCTGGCCGTTTGTCTGTTGAAATAGGGAATTGGCCGATGGAACGCGGGCGTTTGTCGATAAACGTAACTGATATTGGCAGCCTAGTCCTATATTTGCAATTATGCTTAAAAATAAGGAGATTTTGACGCATGGTTTGGTCTGGCTGGCCCTCATGACCATATTGTTCCTCGTAAACCTGAGGGAACACCTGGCCCATGCCGTTATCCTTATTCTGCTGTATGGTGCATTGAATATCATCATCTTCTATCTGCACTATTTTATCATCAATCCGCTGCTGATTGGCACTGGGCGGTATGGCCGCGCCCTGGGTTATATGGCTATTATTTTGGTGATATCTATCGTGGTGAAATACGGAATTGCCCTATTTTACGACGACATCATTTTGCAGTACCGCGATAGCGACGGCCAACAGAAAGTGCTAACGACTATACAGTATATGATGGCAGCGCTGATTTCGGGGCTGTTTTTTATGTTGCTAAGCACCGCCGTCTACGTGATTTCAATGAATTTCAAAACCCGGGAGGATCATAAGAACCTGGAAACTGAAAAACTCAATGCCGAACTGGCTTTCCTGCGGTCGCAGATCAACCCTCATTTTCTCTTTAACTCGCTGAACAACATTTACGCATTGGCCCTTAAAAAATCGGAGAAGGCTCCCGAGGCCATTCTTAAACTGTCTGAAATTATGCGTTATATGCTGTATGACAGCAATGTGAAAGCGGTGCTGCTGGAGCAAGAGATAAATTACCTGGAAAATTACATCGAGTTGCAGAAATTGCGTTTTAAAGAGGAGGTATATGTAGACCTGCATGTCCACATCGAAGACGCGCCGTACCGCATCATGCCGTTGCTATTGATTTCGTTTCTCGAAAATGCATTTAAGCATGGCGTGTCGACCGACGAAAACCGACCCATCCGTATCGATATTGGCGTTGAAAACGGCCGGTTACATTTTAAAGCTGAAAATGCAAAGCATCAGGTGAACAAAGATCAAACGAAAGGCATTGGGTTGACGAATCTTAAGCGGAGGCTGCAATTGGGGTATCCAGACCGGCACACCATCAACGTCGTTGAATCGGAAAATTATTACAGTAGCGAACTTTTCATATATTTATAACCCCAAAAGATTGGCCCATGGTACGATGTATTGCTGTAGACGACGAGCCGCTGGCATTAGACATCATCGCTGACTACGTAGAAAAGGTTCCCGAACTGACGTTGGTGGCTAGCACGACCAATGCCATAGAGGCGCTGGCGGTGGTACAAAATGGTGAGGTGGATCTGGTGTTTTTAGATGTGCAGATGCCCGAACTGACCGGTATACAATTCCTTAAAATCATCAATGGCAAATGCGATGTGATTCTCACCACGGCCTACCCGCAGTATGCGTTGGACGGCTATGAACTCAACGTGGTGGATTATTTATTGAAGCCCATTGCGTTTGATCGGTTTTACCGCTCGGTGCAGAAAGTGTTGAATAGTCGCTCGCCGCAGCAAGCGCCGCAGCCTGCTTCGCTGCCGCTTCCAAGTGATGCCGTGGATTTTATTTTCGTCAAGACCGAGCATAAAATTCAGCGGGTGGATTTGGAAGACATCCTGTACATCGAGGGGCTCAAAGATTACATTTCGATCTATACGACAGCCGAACGGATTGTCACCCTGCAGAACATGAAAAAGATGGAGAATATCCTGCCCACCAATCGGTTTGTACGGGTGCATCGCTCATATATCGTCGCTTTAGATAAAATAGCGAGCATTGAACGGGGGCGTATTTTTATCGAAGATAAGATTATTCCGGTAGGTGATACCTATCGCGATGCATTCTATAAATACATTGGCGACAGGAACGGTTGAGCCGGGATAGTGAAGTAGGTTAAATGTGCCGAAGGAACAAACAAAAAAAGCCGCGCTTACATTCCGTAAAGGCGGCTTTTTTTGTTAAGTCGGGTTGGCGGGATTCGAACCCACGACCTCCAGCACCCCATGCTGGCGCGATACCTGGCTACGCTACAACCCGATTGGGAGTGCAAAGATAAAAAAAAATTCAATCCAAGTCGGATAAAAAACGGGGTGCGTTTTTTTCACAAAATAAAAATTAGAATATCCATGAGAAGGACTGAATTTTTTCGTGAGAAAGTAATACTTTTGCACACCAACTCAACCAAAAGCGGGATGTAGCGCAGCCCGGTAGCGTGCTTCGTTCGGGACGAAGAGGCCGCAGGTTCGAATCCTGCCACCCCGACAAAAGCCACTGATTATCAGTGGCTTTTTCTTTTTTCGGACACATTTCGGACAAATTATATCTGAATATTGATTATTCAATAACCTAAGCAAAGTTAAGTTAAGCTAGAAGAATAACCCTTCTTAAAGAATGATTGGAACATAATGCTTGTTTCTATAGAGCGTGAAAAGTTCATCTTATTCTTATAAAAAATCAAGAGGGCTAGGAGTCTTTTGCTTGTCTATGTCAGTGATATGAGTGTAGATCATAGTCGTTTTTATATTTTCATGACCCAATAACTCTTTTACAATTCGGATATCGATACCTGATTGGATTAAATGTGTGGCATAAGAATGTCGCAATGTATGTACAGAGCCTTCCGACTGAACATTTGCTTTGATCAATGCTTTTTTCAGAATCAACTGTACACTTCGTTCGCTATACTTGCCACCCTTCTCACCTTCGAAGAGGTACTCCTTTGGCTTGAATGCTTGATAATAATGTCTCAAAGTCGCCAGCAATTTGTCTGGTAATGATACAATCCGATCTTTATTACCTTTGCTTTGATGGATTCTGATAATTCCATCGGAAGATTTTATGTCTTTGATTTTGAGATTCAACAGTTCGCTAAGACGTAGTCCACAACTATAGATTGTCATCAGAATAGCCTTGTGTTTTAGATTTTGAGTGTTATCGAGAATATTTCTTACTTCTTCTTTTGAAAAGAATTTAGGTAATTTAGAAAATGAGCGTTTCGGGTATAAGTAATCCAGTTGGATTTTTTTGTCCAATATCAGTTCGTACATCTTCTTGATTGCGCCCACTAATCCTTTTTGATAGGAAACACTAATTTTCCCATTTTGAACTTTTTCGTTTATAAACGCCTCAATATCTGACAGTGGAATTTCTTCAAGGGAGGGATATTTGCTAACATGTTTAAGAAATATACTAGCGTAATCCTTGTACGATCTAATGGTATTGCCAGCATATCTCTGCATCAGCAATCTCTTTTCGAAGGTTTCAAGTATGATTTCGCTATTCATATCAGGGAAATAGTATTTTATAATATTTTGTTTCGCTATTTGTGCGGTTTTATTTTTTAAATACAAATATATCAATATCTTATGTAGAAAGAAAAGTCAAATAACGAAACACGTATATAGGGTTGGTTAAGCGAAATTTTCCGTATATTCGTTTCGTTAAAACAGATGTTATGGGCCATTTTTGAATGACAATGCGAATAGATACAGACAAACAAATGA